>JBBRXQ010000001.1:0-46578 GCA_038238515.1 Sphingomonadales bacterium
AGGAAGGCGACGCCCGAAGGCGCCGCCCTGGCGAGTTCAGATGAACTCGATCTCTTCGGCGACGATCTCGCAGCCGTAGCGGTCGGTGCCTTCGCTATCGGTCCACTTGGTGTAGTGGAGCCGCCCGATGATCGCGAGCTGGTCGCCTTTGGCCTTGTGCTCGCGCACCGGTAGCCCGAGGCCGTTGAAGACGGTGATCTTGTGGAATTCGGCGTCTTTGAGCGTGTAGCCAGTTTCGGGATCCTTCTGGACTTTGCCGTCGCGGATCCGGGGGCGATCGGTGACGAGCCGAAGCTCGGTGATCTTGGTGCTCGCGGTATCGCGGCTCGTGGGGTCTGCTGCGAGACGACCGATCAGGTGGACTTTGTTCATGGGCTTGGTCTCCTTGGGTGCGGCGGACTGTCCGCCGGTGACACATGAAGAGCGCCGCCGCCGGGGCGGTCACACCGAAGCGCAAGCGCAGGGAAACCTGAGAGAACCGGAGTGGTGCGGGCAGCCGCGCTTGCGGCAACACGGTCCGGGGCGACGGGTTGTGTCCGCCCGGGCGAGCGGCGCATGTGTCACCTCGAAGGCGGATTGGCTGTCGTACCCTGGCCGGGCCGCTTAAAACACATCCAGTGTCGTCCTGTAGCTGGCCCCTGCTGCACAGCGCACCAATCACCGTTCTGGCGACACAGATCGCCGCGCAGCGACATTTATCCATGGCCCCGTTCGGCACTCGGGGCCGCCGATTTCACATCACTTTCGAGGCCAAGGGTTGCTGCACGCATGGCCTGCAACACAGCGCATCATCATGGCTCCGGCACGGAGTCAGGGATACTGCATGCAGCACGGTTATTCAGGCGAGAGCTCGAAACCGAAATTTGATCCATCATCAGGCCCGGCGGTTCGGGACACGCACTCGATGAAGGAATCGGGAGTGTCAGTGTCGTTGGGGCGTCAGCGCTGCCATGAACTGGCGTCGCCCGGCAACCGGTTTTCGGCATCGTCGACGGTGACCTTGCAGCCGCCGCTCTCGTTCCAAAGCCACAATACAGCGCAAGGCGCGCCGTTGATCCGGGATGGAAACAGAAGGCCGTGAAAGCCATCACTGACAAGTCGCGCCGCAATTTCCCAGCTCGGGACGGTTCTGCCCGTCAGCGAGAGGGCGAACCAATCACAGGCCATAGCAGCGTGATCGATTTCATGTGTCCAGCAGAACGCCGGATCGCAGACATCAGCCAGAATCGCGCCCGACACGCGATATCGAGCCAGTGTCACAGGGCGAAAGAGCAGGTCTTGGTTGTATTCGGCAAGCGCAGTCATCGGGTCGCCCGCCAGATATAGCGCAGGCGAGCCCTTCGCGTTCCAGCGCCCGCCGTTGTGCGCAGCCCCTGCCCCGCTCAGCGGCGCAAACGACCAGGCCGGGCGAAGCGCCCGGTAAAAGGTGCGGATATTCATGCCGCAAGCCTCAGGCGTAAACGCCGTTGAGGACGTTCTCGATGTGACCCAGGACCCAGTCCGCATGGCCATCCCGGACATGCTCCATTGGGGTTTTGGTTCCGAGTGAGAGGATCGGGTTGTATTTGAACCAGATCACCGCACGGTCCATGCTTCCGGTTGCTTCGGCGACTAGTGCAATGATTTTCGCGAGCGGGCGCAGCGCGCTCTCGGCTTTGGCGCTAGTTGGCTTGGCAGCAAGGGTGTTGCGGCTGACGCCGATCGTCGCAGCAAGCTCGCTCAGCGAGATTGCAAGTCGCCGCGCTATCGCGTCGGCATCGAGCGTTACCCCGGAAGCGGTAATGTCTTGGACAACGGGATTGAGCACGGTTTTACTCCTGATTGATCACATATTGCACAAATGGTGATCAATTTCAACTCAAGCTGCGAAATTCTAAACGAACGAAGGGCCCGCTCGTAAAACGAGCGAGCCCTTCGTGGTCTCAGGCGTCGGCCAGTTCGCGCTTGCTGCGCGCTTTCGCGCCAGGTGCCGTGCTTTCGCCCAGACCGTCGCCAGTGGGCGCTTGTGCGCCCTGGTTGTCCGGGCCGGTGTCGTCGCCGCCCGGCAGTGCGGGCAGTTCGTCGCTGTCGCCGCCAGCGCTGCTTACGCGGGGGAGCGCGGCGCGTTGCACCGGGCGGCGCCATGCGACGTTGTAGCTGCCGTCGTTCTGGCGGAACATCTGGACCTCGATGGGCTTATCCATCGAAGGATCATCGATGCGGCCCGACAGGAATTCCTCGCCGGTGGTGGCCGAGTTGAACGCCCACAGCGCGCCGACTTTGACCCACGACCGCTTGTCGGCGGCCAGTGCCATCACGTCGTATGCCGGTGCCTTGGCGTTGGTGCTGTTGACGGGCGAGAGCGCGACGAAAACTGCGATGGAAAGCGTTGTGATGCGGCCCATGTGGATGCCAGCTTCGTTCGCCTTGAGGGTGCCGATATTCATGACTTGGTACTCCTGATCTTCCTGAACCCCTTGTCCAGGACGTCAGTCCCTCCCCCCCTCACTCTCCCCGGCGTTCCGCCGGGACCCACGCGGGCCCGCGCGTGCCTGTTGCCGGCCCTCAGGTCGGCGGGCGGAGAATGAACCGCTGCTTTGCATCAACCTGTGCCCGTCCATCGGCAGTTCCAAGCGATGCGAGCTGCTCAGTCTCGAGGGTGGCTGCCCGCCCCTCGGGTATCAGGCATTGGTCTTTGACGATCGCTAGCGCCGCACCTGCCGAGCCGCGTTCATGCGGGAAGGTCCCGACCCAGATATGCGCCTCGTCTTCGCCTTCTTTGTTGATGCTGAACAGCTGGGCAAAGAAGGTTTGCAACGGACGATCCCAACCAACGACACCGCGGGTGACGGTGCCGCCGGTTACCAGTGGGCGAAGATCGTGACGGCTCATGGGATGGTCCTTGTGATCCGGCGCATGTCAGTAGTCGCTTGCGAGCATGATCGTAATCATGCGGGTAGTCTGACTCGCGTCGGCGGGATCCTCGCTTCCGTAAGTCAGCTCAAGATCGTAATAATCAATTTTGAAAAACAGCTTTTCGCCGCGAAATTCGAAAGCGCCGAAATCGCGTTCGCCGTGGGCGTCGTTTTCAAACCGGTGGTTGCGCATGGCTTGCAATAGTTCGGCCTGAGCCATGACCCCGCTGGCAGTGTCGCCTGAGCATAAGGTATCGAGGCAAGTTCGGGTGATGACGGTTTTCGATGTACGGTCCAGGCCATGCCGGGCCCGGTCGTTCAGGCGCGCGATTGTCTCGGCGCGTGTCAAAGAAACGGCTGTTGCCATAATGGCCTCCTTCGGATTGAAGGCGGATCACAGACGCGGATCTGCCCAAGTGCATTATGCGGGTTTGGGGGTGGGATCGCCAAGGCGGCGGGCGTTTTTCAGATCGGCGCACTTCGCCGGGGACGTGTATCCATCCCAATCGGGCCAGCTTTCGTATCGTCCGTCCCCCGCAAATCGGCCTTAGCAGGCGATGGCGGTGACGTGTCCCTGAGCGGCGTAATCGAGGATTTTGCCGTCTCGTGTAATGATCGGGATTTGGTAGTGCCGTGCCGTCGCGATGATAAACCTGTCGGCGGGATCACCGTGCAACGGATCGGGTAGGTGCGATGAGGCAATCGCAATCTCGGCGACAAGTGGTGCCTCTACGATCCCTGGTCCGCCCATGAAGCGCGCGAACCAACCATGCGGGTCGGGAAGAAACGAAACGGCAGGCCGCTTGTCACCGCGCACGCGGCTCAACAGCCCAACCTCCCATGCCGATGCAGGGGATACGAAAATGCCGCCAGCGAGCGCCGCGTTCGAGATCGCGAGCAATGCATCCGCGTCCATCGGATCGCCGTTGGCAAGCCAGATGACCGCGCAAGTGTCCAGCAGCACTGCTGCTGGCACCAGCGCTTGATCGCGTTCTTCAGGTTTCGTCACTGGTGCAGTAGACCATCGCTGGCGTTCAGCGGTTCGTCGAGCACCGGCGCCAACAGATCGAACCCGTCGGGCATGCCGACCGAGCCACGCATAAACCCATGCAACGTCTTAACCGCCTCAGCCATGCTCGGCGGCGGTAGTAGTACGGCGACAGCTTTACCGCGTTTGGTTATGGTGACCCGATCGAGATCGCGACGCGCGAGACGGTCGAGGATCGCCAGGCAGTTGGTCTTGAAGTCGGCCGCGCCGTAGGTTTCAGCTCGCATGAGGCACCTTTATAATCAGGTTTTGTGACTGGTCATATAGGGTGACTATATGAAAATGTCGATAGATGAGTGTGATCGCAGCGAGACCGCGGGTGACGATGTTCGACTGTCCGGGCGGATGAGACTGGTCGGAGACGAACCATCAAAATTCTCGCTCGCAGACTTCCTGATAAATTGCCGCGACATTTTTGGCCGAAACGCCGTGGCTATTCCCAAGCATTTCGACGTGGCTTCGCGTGATCATCCGGCCTTCGCCCATGACCGCCATATAATGTTCGCCGCCAGGGCCATTGGAAAACGTCAGGTCGAAAGCGGGGGCAAGGCACCAGTCCCCGCGATCGTCCATCAGGTAGGCATGTTGGCGGACATGGTCATCGCGGTTGCGCGATAGCACGTTGAACACCATGCGGCGGAACGCCTGTTCGACGTCGGCCATATTGTGGGTGATCGCCAACGTCGCCCGCAGGAAGCCGTCGTAATCGACGCTTGGCATATGCGGGGAGGCTTCCAGCGCGCCGTGAAGTTCGGCGAAGCGATCGATCACATCAGCAGCCTTCGGAAAATGGTTGCCAGGCCCGTGCCGTGCGAGAATTTCGGCGCGCACTGCGGACATGGTTTCGGCCTCGATGAGGTTCGGAATGCGCGGCGGCCAGCGTCACTGAAGCACGGTGATCAACATCAGTGCCCACGCCGGAATACCAGCGCACCAATGGTGTCCTAAGGGCCTCAGGGATCGCGGTGTGTTTGGTCTTTGCCTGGTTCCGACGTGCGCACAACCTCATGGCACCTTACCTGTCCGATGATCGGTTGACCGTCTACATTGTTCATGATATGTTCATGTTCTCAAGGAGTGAAGCTGATGAAGAATGCGTTTGTTGGCAGGTATTTCGATATAGACATCGTACTGCGTGATGCTTCTCTCGATTCCAATAACCGTCCAACGCGGCGGATGATCGCTAATGCCGCGATTGGCGTCGCGGCAGACGATGCGTATTACGCGATGCGTGAACTGCGCGAGGCGGTATCGTGGGTCCACGAGGGCGACGCACGCGGCAAGCCCAAGCTCAAGCGGCTGCTCGCCAACCGGTGCGACGATTACCAGCGCTGCCTCTATTATGCGCTCGCCGGTCGCGGCGTCGTCCAGATGCTCGATGATCTTGAATGGCTCGAGGAAATCCTCGAAGCGCGCGCCCGCATCGTTGGCGCCGTCCGCCGTGCCAAGGTTCACTGCATGCCACTGGTCGCGCCGTATGTCGCGAGCGAACCCGATGGGATTGTCCCGGCCCCCGAGGGCGACTTCAAGCAGGGGCCTTCATGGTATCTCGATCCGGCGATCACGGATTGATTGTGCCGATCACAGCACCCGCACTTCCAGCTCGGTAAGGTGCGCTGGCGCGTTATATGCCGCCACAACCTTGTACGGCTGCAGCACGTCGCCGGTTCTGACGACGGCAACATCGACGTCGGTGTTGTCGCACAGCTGATAGGCCACGCGGTCAGCATGGGCACGGCTGCAGAGCGTCTGGCGTTTGTCCGACCGGGCGGGCGGCGAGGTGCAGCTGGACATCGTGATACTTTCTTGTGGCGAGGAAGTGGTCCGCTCATGCCCGTGCAGGGAACACAGTGCGGTGGATGGTCGGCTCGACAATGACGGTCCAGGCGCGATCCATAAGGCGGCTAAGCAGGTACATCTGACCAGTCTCGGGATTGCGAAGGCAGGTTTTGCGCCCGCGCTTGACCACGATGAAATCCCGGCCTTTGTGGCCATCGGTGAACGTCATTTCTTCGGCGAGCTGGATCTTTGCTCCGTCTGCGATCGTGCGCCGGCGCCGCCGCAGGGCTTCTACGCATCGGCGGCGCCAGTCGGCGGCGTATTCGTGAGTCGCGGGGTCCAGCAAAGCGAGAATTCGCTCGGGGCATTCAGCCTCGTTGGGCCCCGCATTTTCATCCATGTCCTTGTAACCAAATACCATTCCTTCCTTGTCGCGCGGGTTCCAGCGAACAAGGCAGATGACCGCGAACACGGCCGTTTTATCCGCGCCATACGGCTGCACGGCGGCATAGTAGACCTTGTTGCGCAGGCACGACGAAGCTAGCACGCGCAGCCCGCTGCAGCCCTCTTCGCGCGGCGGGTAAGTCAGCTGCGCGTCGAGATAAGCCTTGGCCGTGGCGTGGCCGCCCATTCCGGCACGCGTCATAAAGAGCCATCCCATCGTCAATCTCCTGCAAAAAGTTGAGTTTGGTCGCAGCTGGGCACCATCCCGAGATCACACGCTATGCGGCGCGCAAATTCGGGAATGTCGGCAAGGCAGCTGATGTCGGCGTGGTGGATGGGACCACCAAATTCGTCGTGGCGGTTGCGCGCGCGCCGGTATGCGATTTCCCGGCCGCGGCGGAATGCGTCGGTCGAGATCCGCACATGGAGTTGGTCGCTGCCCAGCGTAACGTCTCCGGGCGGCCCGCCGTGATCAGGCACGCACTGGACCAGACACTGGTCGCGGGATACGCCAAGTTCGAAGGCAATCTGGCGCACCGCGCGCGATGCCTCGCGCCGGAAGGCACGTTTGGCCTCCGGGTCATATTCAAGACCGCGCCGGACAAGAGCGATGATCGCGGGCTTGGCTTTGAGCTCGGCAATTCTGTCGAGGCACTGGCGCCGGAGAAATGCGTCCTCGCGCTGGCTGTCGGCAGGACCTTGCGGTGACGCCAGTCGCCCAAGGTGGCGCGCGAGGAGGATGACGCCCGGATCCCGCTCGGGATCGAGCCCGGCGTTGCGCGCATCTTTGATGGCATCCTCGACGGCCTGGACAGCGGTTGTGAGGATCGACAACCCCTCGGGCTGCAGTGCACGGGCATAGCGGAAGTCGAGATCGTAAATCATCGGCATTGTCCTTCGTTCCTGAAGTGTCGATGCTTTCTCTCCCCCTCCTCTTTAGTGAAGCCTGCCGCCGTTTCGCTGGGCTGTGACCGCATCGACGGTAAGGATTTCGGCACTATCCTTGCGCATCCGGACCAGCCCGCCCGAATAATGGTGGGCTGCCTCGTCGAGCGTGGCGAAGCTGAATTCCAGCGGCAACGCGCGCGGCATGACTGTCGACACGATCTGGCAGAGCTGGCGCAGATTGGGTCGGCCATCGCGATCATAGATGCGCACATTGCCAGTGTTCTCGGCCATCAGTTCAATGCCGGGGTCATCGTGTCCTATGGAGGCCGCGAAGATCATTTCGGCACGCTCGCCACTGGCTGTGCCTGCAACGAGAAAGTCTGCCAGTTCGCGCTGAACCAGCGCCTTGGAATTGGCTTGCCGCGCATCAAGGAATTCGAACACCTGGACAATGCGATGAAGTTCCTCGAGTGCGACAGCCAACGTCAGGCTAAAGCGCGTTATGGTCGACATCGTCCCGCTCCTTATCGGCCGGGGTTCCAAACGTTTCGCCAAATGACTTGAGGTAGCGCACCGCTTGTTCAGCCTTTGAGGCCGCGTGGATGATGGCGGTTTTGTCGCCTTTAAGCACCTTCAACCAGTGCGCAACGTAACTGGCATGATTATCATGCAGGTCTGCCGGAAGATCGAGTTCGGCGCAGATTAACGATTGTCCTATCGCAGCGATCAGTTCTTCAAAAGCGTAAGCATCGTCGCCGAACCGCTTACCGAATGTTCGTGCGAGACGCGTGGGTCCTCCAGACCAATGAACAATTTCGTGACCCAGCGTGCTGGCGTGATGATCTTGTGTCTTAAATGCGGCTTTGTGCGGCACCTGCACAAAATCATAAGTAGGCGAAAAGAACGCCTGGTTCCCGCCGTGACGGATATCGGCCGGGATGGCCGCAAAGAACGCGTCGATGGCCGCCTGGCGTGCCGATGGCTCGATCACTTGCGGTTCGGCGTTCGGCGTAAAGTGCGGCGGCAGGCCGGCAATCTGGTCGCAGTTGAACACGATGTAGTGCCGCATGAACCGGATCAGCCGCGAGTGTTCTTCGCCGGTGGCCGCATCGGTGTCAGTTTTGCTGACCGCGTTGAAGAAGACGCTAAGTGAGCCCGTCTCGCCGCGCCGCACTTGCGCGCCAAGTGCTTCGGCCTGCTTGTAGGTCATCCAGTATGGGCTGCCGTACCCGGCGTCAGCGCCGACGGCCCATAGGTAGAGGCAGTTGATGCCCGAGTAGGCCTCTCCGTTGTGGCGAAGCGGTCGCCCGCCGGTGCCGCCTGCGCCAGACCAGCTGCGCATCCAAGGCGCGGTCCCGGCCTCGATCTTGGCGATGATGAGATTGGTGATTTCGGCCGCGATATCGCGGCGCTCGGCCTGTGGCTTAGGCATTGCGCGTCTCCTGACGATGGGCACAGCTTCGCCGGTCGGGACTGGCGAGCTTGCTGGATTTGGGGGAGTGCAGCCGGGCCGAAGCCCGACTGCTAGAGTCCGCAGACGCGGTCAGCCGTCCGCGTGGGCGTATTCATCCTCGTCGGCAAACTCATCCTCGTTATCGGCGTCGTCGCGGATGTTGTTGGCGCTGTGGTCCGATTCGGTGTCCGCCTGCTCACCGCTGCCAGTGTTGTCGGAAGCACCATCGTCGCCTTCAAAGTTGTCGGGCGCTGCGCTGGTTCCATCAAGGAAGAGCATAGCATTGGGAACCCAGCCCAACGCCTTGTCCCTGACCGCTTCCTCGACGATCGCTTCGCCAGCGAAAAGCTTTTCGCAGCTGGTCGAGATTTCGCCCTTCTTTGACGCCGCGTAGCGCGCCGATAGTGCGGGTCCGCCGACATCATCGAGCAGCGCCAGCAGCGATCCTTTCGACACCCGGTCGAAGAAGTTCGCCGCGGTCGGCCGCCACCACGCTGCAACGTCGATATCGAGGATCGAAGCCATGCGGTTCTGGAGCGGGTTCTGGCGCGCATCGTATGTCGGCTTGGCTTCGAGCGAGACCGCAACGGTGTAGGCCAGCCACCCCGCCTTGGCATCGTCGTCGAGCAGGCGGAAGGCCTCGAACCGCTCGACGTCGGTCGCGACGTCCATCCAGCTGGCGTCGAGCCCCTCATGCGCTTCAGCCAGGTAAGTCTTGGCCTTGCCCGCCCCGATATCGCCGATCTGGGGGTCTTGCGGCCCGGGCGCCTTGATGGTCGTGCCGTACTGGCCGTAGCCGCGCTTCGCATCGGTCATCACAAACAGCATGTAATCGAGCGCAAGTCCGGGTTGGCCGAGCAGCGAGGCAGCCAGAATGTCGCGCCGCTGGACGGCAAGTTCGTCGTACAGCCTCGCACTGATCGGCTTGCCGCCGGGTGCGACGGCTTCGGGACGCTGCGGCTTGTTGTCGCCGTTTTGCGTTTCACCGCCGTGCGGGCCACCCCCCTGCCCGCCGATCGCGATCGGGCTTTCGCCGTCACCAACCTCGTCGGGGTGTTTCATGCGGACCGGGGTCTCGCTGTAGTAATCACAGTCGAGCACCATCTCGCCTTTGCGGCTGAGCTTGAGGAACTGGCCGACCAGCGGCTTCAGCTCATCGGGCAGCAAGCGCGGACGGTCGTGCAGCGCCTGGCGCTCTTCGTTCAACGCATCGTGCTCTGCCTCGAATGCGGCATAAACTTCGTCGGAGGTGGTTTCGTCTTCCATCGCCGCCTCGATGACCCCGCAGCGGGTTGCGATCTCATCGATGCGCAGCTGCTCTTCGTCCGTGAACGGGCGTTGCGGCACAGTCACGCGGTGTAGCTTCGAACTCACCTCCCAGGTGTTCTCGGTCGCAATCGGCCTGATCCACGCAATGCCAAGGTCCGCCGCGATCCGCGTGGCCTCGGCTTCCAGCTTGGTGGCTGCAAGCTGCTCGGCGATTTCGGGATCGAGCCAGCGATCCTCATTCTGCGCGCTGAACAGGTCGCGCTCGATGCGGCCCCCGGCAGCGGCATAGGCATCCTCGCCCACGAGGATCGCGATCGGATCGTCACTCCGCATCGAATCCTGCACGATCATCCGCCGGATGTAATCGGCATTGTAACCGCCGTAGCGCGACACCTGCTCGAACACGCGCATCTGCTTGTCGTGGTTTTCGGTGCAGCCGTAAGCCTTCGCGTGGTCGAGCGTGATGTCGCCCTTGGCGAGCGCATCGAAAATCGGCTCGGCCAGATTGGCGAGGCGCAGGCGGCCTTCGATGAACCGGCGGGTCTGGCCAAACCGCGCGGCGACCGCGTCGATGTCGCCGTCCTTGCCGAGGAAATGCAGGAACGCGCGGCATTCTTCGGCCGGGGTCAGCTTCAACTGGTGGAAGTTGGCGGCAAGCGACGTCTCGCTGAGCGCATTGTCGTCCGCCTTCAGGACCATGACCGGCACGTCGTAAGTGGCGGCGTCGATCACGCCGTTCGCAGCCATGAGCAGCAGTGCGCGCAGGCGGCGGCCGCCGTCGAACACTTCGAACATGCCGCGCGGCTTGATGACCGGTGTGATCAAAAGGTTTTGCAGCACGCCGCGCGCAGTGATGTCGGCGGCAAGCGGCTCAATGCCGAGCGCCTTGTCCTCGGCGGTGCGGACATTGATCGGCGAAAGCCGCAGCTTGGCAAGTTTGATGGTCTGGAACATGGGGGATCTCCTGGTGTCGTCCGGCCAAATCCGAACACCAGTTACCCTCCCTCTCCTCTTTTCAATTTGCCAAAATCGACCTCGGGCCTTCGTCGCAAAACGCGGAGCAGGTAAATTCGATCCCTACGCTATCGGCGGGTATCGACCAGCTCACGCCATTCTGCAGCAGTTGCGCGCGTGTCCGCTCACCCTGAAACCTGTCGTTGGCATATGCCAGAGCATCCGGGCAAAAGGTACCAAGATAGCCGTCGTTCAGCGGCTAAAATTCTGTCCCTGATACCCGGGCGTTAGTTCAACTCGCGTTTGCGCCTGTCGGTGCGACCCATCGCGATCCAAAGGTGATCTCTGAAAATTGATCGAACCTGCACGCCAGCCATAGCACACCTGCGCCGACAACACTGCAAACCACAAGCGCTGGAACCGACGCTTCGGGACCGAAAGCCCCACCGGTAAGCCAGTCGGGCAAATTGGCTTGCGCCGCGCTAGTGGCGATCGATGCCCCGAAATCCCCTCCAGAAACATGGGCACCAAAAACATATCCTTGAGTGAAGTTCCACCCCGCGTGCACGCCGATTGACATCCAAAGCCGACCAGTAAGTGCGTAAAATGCGCCGAGCATAATGCCGGCTTCGATCGCCACGCAGGCGGTGGTGAACCAAGTAGCACCAGGATTACCGATGTGGCCAAAGCAAAACAGTAATCCGGACACTGCAAATGCTATTGCGGGACCGAACGCGCGCCATACCAACCGCAACACTAAGCCGCGGACGAGGACCTCTTCAAGGACGCCCGATTCAAGCGCAAGGCTGGCCCCGCGCCACACCGACGCAGGACCACGATAGGTAAAGTCGTATAAACCTGTCCCGATCAAAATCGTCATTACAGTTGAAAACATGATCAGGCCGATCGCCAAGCCTGCAATAATGCCGAATGGCGCAGCAGCTGGTGCGATTTCTTGCGGCCAACGTTTCTCACCAAGCCGCACCAACACTGCGTAGGTGCCGAGCACGATGAGCGCTCCAACCGCCTTTGCTAGAAACCGAAACGCGGGCTGAGCTGGCATCGAATGCGAGAGTGCTTCTACAGCAGGGCCGAAAGCAAGCATGATTGCGAATACCATTGCAACCATCCACGCTAGGCTGCGCGCGGCTCGCCACCCCCCGGGACGTATTATGCCTTGGTCTCCTAGCGCAATTGGAATGCTCCAGCTCATCGTGGCGGTCCGATCCGAAGTGTGCTGACGATGCCTGCAGCCAACGAGAGTACCGCGCCGATTGCAAAACCGATCCGCGGGGCAGTGTTGATCGTTGTCAGCATCAGCAGCAGTGTCATGATTAATGCCCCTGCGGTCTGACCAGTAAGCCGCGCAGTACCCTGCATGCCACCGGCCGCAGCGCTCCGCTCACGCGGAACTGCAAGAAACATACTACGGTTATTTGGGACCTGAAACAATCCAAACCCCGCGCCGCAGATGACGCCAAGCGCAGCAAATGCTGATGGATCGGCGATTGGCCAAAGTGCCATTCCGCAAAGACCGATAGCCAGAAGAGCCCCGCCGACTGTGCACAGGCGCGCGGTTGAAACGCGGTTCGCAAGTCGACCGGCAAGGGGTGCTGCTACCGCGACAGCCAGAGGCCACGGTGTCACGTATAGGCCGGTCATCAACGGGGTTTGGCCGAGCGCGTGCTGTAAGTGAAACGGCAGCGCCACAATCGCCGCGGCTTGGCCAGCGAAACAACAGACCGATGCAATAACTGAGAGGCGAAACGAGCGATCGCGCAGAAGATCGACCGGTATCATCGGGGCTTCGCGGCAGCCTTCGCGGCGGATTAACATCGCCGCAAAGGGGACTGCAGCGAGAAGCAGCATCATCGCCAGTGCGAACTGAGCAACAATAAGCTCAGCGCCAGATACAAGCAGCGCAACCGAACTAGCGGCAAGCGCGATACTATTCCAATCCAACCGCTGCCCATTTCCAGCGACGACCGGCAATGCACGGGTTGCGAGCAGCGCGATGCCGCCAAATGGA
The DNA here is from genome assembly GCA_038238515.1 of Sphingomonadales bacterium. Classification (GTDB taxonomy): domain Bacteria; phylum Pseudomonadota; class Alphaproteobacteria; order Sphingomonadales; family Sphingomonadaceae; genus Novosphingobium. The sequence goes on from JBBRXQ010000001.1 coordinate 12,759, forward strand.
ATGTTGAGCGCGAACAGCCATTGCCAACCCGCTCCCCACAGAATCGCAGCGCCAAGCGCCGGCCCTGCCGCTGAACAAAGCGCGACGGTCAGAGCATTCCAACCGATCGCGGCGCCGAACTGCTGCTCGGAAACCGCGAAACGAAGCAACGCGACCCCGAGCGCCATAATCGCAGCCCCGCCCAATCCTTGGACGAAGCGCGCCGCCACGAGCCATGATAGCGAGGGCGAGATGGCGCAGAGCGCGGATGCAACGAGGAATACCGCCATGCCGACGGTGAATACGCGTCGAAGACCCAAACTTTCGCCCAGCGCCGCACAGGGCAACAGCGCCATCACCAACCCCGCCTGATAGGCCGAAACAATCAGAACTGCATTGGCCGGGCTAACTTTGAAAGACTTGGAGATTGTTGACAGCGCAACATTGACGATCGCCGCGTCGACCACGACCATCGCCATTGCTACCAAGACGCAGCCAATCGCTATTGCACGCCATGGCTGGGCCAATCCTCCAGAGCCGCCGTCGGCGGCGAGCAAGGCGGAACTTTGCCTTGGCTTCGCCAAAGCAACGGCAGTGTCGCACATCATGCCGCGTTCGCCGCCCATGTGCCGCCATGCTGAACAAAGCGCGTGACCCGGCGGTATTCCTTATCCTCGCGTTTCAGATCACGCTCGGCGAACCGGAAAAGTAATGCCGGGCCTTTGACACATAGCGTGTCGTGGATGTCCCCGGGGAGATAAACCCGCACTTGGCCAGGGCGGACTAATGTTGCATCGCGCTTCACCAAGTGGTGTCCGCCCGCTCCGTCCTCGAGCTTGGCATAACTGCCCATTTCGACTTCGCCGCGTTGCACCGCATAGATAACCCAGCCGCGGCCATGATCATGGGGTGGGCGATACAGCCCCGCCTCCTCGGTATGGGCTAGAAGTACAAAGCCGTGATCGGGATCGCGAACCAATTCACTGCTCGCCGGGAGATCGCGGTGTAACGTTGCCAGCCATTCCTCAGCTGCAGATGAGCCAACGAGCGAAATCATTTGCCGATAACATTCAGCGATGAGTTCTGTGGTGAGTGGCCCCCAAGCAGATGAGATCGCGCTGGCAAAAACCTCTAGTGCATCCTTTTTCATCATCACTTCCTTCAGTCGCAGTTCGAGACAAAGGATATGAGCGGTTCTGCTATGGCGAAAGGCGCATCGTTTGCAGAGTATTAGTGCAGCAGACGCCATGTCACACTGGGCTTGGGGCTTGGGGCTTGGGGCCTAAGCCGAAGCTTGATTTCGGCATCACCGTCTGGTTCTGCCGAAATATGTGCCCGAGTGCATGGCTTGCGCAACGAAACATGGTCGGGGGAACAACCATTTAATCGCCGCCTATTGGATCAAAACCGGTAAGACACGCCGAAAAGCGCCTGCTGGCGTTGATAGCTCTGCCCGCCGCCGCCAACATCGGTGTAGCGATACTCGATCCGAGCATTGGCATGCTTTGCAATGGCGTATTCGAGACCGGCACCGGCATGCCAACCATCGAGGGTTGATCCGATCGCGGCAGCTTGGCCTGTACTGGTATGGATGCGAGCGCTAGCGTGTCCCCCCCGCAGATAGAGCATCGTTCTGTCGTCAATAAGGTAGCCGGCACGGGCAGAGACATAAACTGCAAGCCGCGGGTCGACCGAGATGGGCAGGCCGCCTTGGTTGCTGCGCAGCTTGTTGTCCGCAGGGCCGTTGAGAGCCACTTCGCCGCCAAGCACGAAATGGGAGGCGATCGTCTTATCGTAGCCGGCGAAGATGCCGACCATTGCCGAGTCCCGTTCGATATCACGCACCGCTGATGAGCCATCGCGCTTTGGTTCAAACTTGTCGTGATTGTAGCCAAGCGTAATGCCGGCGTAGGGGCCATCAAAGCTTTTCGCGGCAGCCGGCGTGATGACGGCCATTGAAATCAACATGCCGTGAATGATACTCTTCATGCGTTTGGTCCTTGTTTCTATTCCCGGCAGCAATCGAATAGTTGCGGCATCCGGGATCGTGCGCCGACGCGGTCTGCGCCAGTTGGCGTGTGTCGTCGGCCAATATGCCGAGACTTAACGTTGCCAATCGATGCGCCGAATCTGACGCCTCGCAGCAAACGATTTCAGGTATGTAAGTTGCTGACTTTTGCGATGTGCGGTGAGCGGGCAAACCATTCGGCCGCAGCGAGGTTCAAAAGCCAAGCCGATGCCATCAGAAGTGCGCGCGGTGTCGCCGACGGGGTGCCGATCAGCCAAATCCAAGGCAGCAGCGTGGCGGCTTGCGTTCCCGCCCCCAATCCGATGGCATAGGCGCGCATCATCCAGACGCGATGCTGAGCGATATCGCGGCGCAAGATGGCGGCAATTCCCAGAAGAACCGCAAGAACCATGCCCGCGCCAAAGAACCAACGGAATAAGTACAGTAAAAGCCCGTCGTTCTCGGCATAGGGATAAAATTGGTTCATCCACAGGCCAGATAGGCCCGCGACGATGTCCGCTGGCGCCACCATCTGGCCCAAATAACGGTGCCAACGCGGGAAGCGTCGCCGAAATCCGGGCCAGAACAGGAGAGCGCCGAGCACCAAAAACAGGCTTGCAGCCACAATGTGCAACTGTACCGGCAGGGGGTCAGCAAAGAACCGTGCGTCGGCCAAAGAACCTGTGGATTCGCGCGCCAGTGACACCAGCCGCACGACCCCTGCCGCGACCGGGATGATGGAAAGGGCTACAAGCGCTGCTGCGATGAGCCATCCTTGCCGGATCGAATTTTTGTTGCATTCCACGGTTAACTTCCTTCCCCCGCTGTTTACTCATGCGCAAATTCGAAATAAATTGCGGAAATTCGGCTTTCCGTTATGCAAAAATGTATGAATTGGCAGGAATCTCCCTTTGATTGGAACCAGGCCCGGGCCTTCCTCGCGACGGCTGAGGCAGGCACGCTTTCGGCCGCCGCACGCAATTTGGGCCTGACGCAGCCCACACTGTCGCGTCAGGTGGCGGCGCTAGAGGAAGCTCTGGGCGTCCTGCTATTCGAACGGGTCGGCCGCGCCTTGGAAATCACCCCCACCGGGCTTGACCTGCTGGAGCATTTTCGCGGGATGGGCGAGGCAGCCAACGCCGCAGCACTTGCCGCCTCGGGCCAATCTCAGTCGCTGGTCGGGGCAGTCAGCATCACCGCTTCAGACGCTTTCGCCGCCTACTTTTTGCCCGATGTTCTTGCCCGTATCCGTCAGGTGTCCCCCGGCATCGAACTTGAGGTTTTGGCCGCCAACGATATTCGCGACTTGCAAAGGCGCGAAGCGGATATTGCCATCCGCCACGCACGGCCCGACCAACCCGACTTGATCGGCAAACTGCTTCGGCAATCCAGCGCACATCTTTACGCCGCGCAAAGCTATTTGGACCAACACGGCACTCCCACTACCGCGCAAGGTCTGGCGCAAGCGACCTTCATCGGCTTTGCGCCAGTGGAACGCTTGATTGCTGGCCTGAACTCGTGCGGCCTGACCCTAACCCGGCAGAATTTCAAGCTGATCACCGACAATGGCGTGGTGGCAGGCGAATTGATCAAGCAGGGCTTAGGCATCGGCGTCATGCCGAAGGACTTTGCCGCCAAGGTCCCGGGCCTGACCTGCATCTTGCCAGAAATTGTTTCTCTACCGTTGCCGTTTTGGCTGACAAGCCATCGGGAGCTTTTGACCAGCCGGCGTATCCGTGTGGTATTCGACATCCTAGCCGAGGCTTTATCCTGAGAAATCGCGAGTCTAACTCAAGCGTTACCCAACTGATCCAGCCCAGGCGCAACATCGCGAAGCGCGATAATGACCCCGTCTCGCAAATGGCCGAAAATTTAGTCTTTTGCCGCCGATAATGGAATAAGCGCCCCCAAACTTTCCATGGCGGTTGAAAGTCAGGGAGCGGCTGCATGCAGTGCAAGCTTTGCCCACGTTTGGATTGAAAACGGTCCAGCTGTGATTGGCATGCGCAACTCTGGTAAGGCGAATGACACACTGGTCGGCTTAATAAAGTGTACGAAACGCCATGCCAAATGGTCGCTATCGTGCTAACAGCGGGTTATGGCATCTCAGGATTTGAATCTGCTCGTGACGCTCGATGTCCTGCTCGCGGAAGGCAGTGTAGCTCGGGCGGCCAAACGGCTGCAGTTAAGCCCATCGGCGATGAGCCGAGCGTTGGCCCGGCTGCGCGAGGTTATGGACGACCCTTTGTTGGTCAGGGCAGGCCGCGGGCTCGTGCCGACGCCGCGGGCCATTGAGGTGCGGCAGCAAGTTAGCGACTTGGTGAGGGATGCCGAAGCCATACTAAGGCCAGCGAAACTGCTTGATCTCGCTGCGCTTGTTCGAACCTTTACGCTGCGAACCAGCGATGGCTTTGCGGAAAGCTATGGCGCAAGCATTGTCCGTCGGACCAGCGACGACGCGCCGGGTGTGCGACTGCGCTTCCTGCGAAAACTGGATCGAAGCAGCGAAGGGTTGCGCAACGGCAACGTTGATCTCGAAACGGGCGTTGTAGGGAAAACACTGAGCCCAGAAGTTCGGGCAAAAGCGTTATTCCGTGATCGATTTATTGGGGTTGTTCGGAACGGGCACCCAATAGCGCAAGATGTCATAACAGCTGGGCGTTTTGCTGCTGGAAAACATGTTCGCGTGTCGCAGCGCAGTGACGAAAAAGGACCGGTCGACGAAGCCATGAAAGCAGTCGGGCTCGCGCGCGACGTGGTTGCCAGCGTCGATGGTTACACCGCTGCGCTTGCGTTGGCGCGCAGCACAGACCTCATTGCAAGCGTTCCCGAGCGTCATACCTGCGCTCTGCGCAATGGCATGTTTAGCTTTCCGTTCCCGGTACATGTGCCAGATGTCACGGTGTCGCTGCTCTGGCACCCGAGGCACGATGGCGACCAAGCGCATATTTGGCTGCGACAGTGCGTGCAGGAAGCTTGCTCGCGCAATGTACCCAGCTGATGACGTGGACGACGACGTGCTGAGTGAACGAATAGCCACTAACAGCTATTGCGCCGTGACGTCTGCATGCCCGGATTGCACGCAACCTTGATCTTTGAAAGCTCAACGAACTGGCGTCCGCTTTGAGCACACTTTGCCGTTCAATGGATAGCCTTGGACCGTCAGGAAAGTAGCATTTCTTGTCGATCCGGCTGCCGGCAACTCCCGACCAATTCAAGCAATCCCACTAGCGAAGCTCGAACGTCTGCTCACATCGTAACCGATCAAAGTCGTGCCGTGCCATGATGACATGGCCGCGAAATGCGTCGCCCGGCCGATATCCGGACGCGACCGCGTTGCAATCGGCTTCACCTAACAATCGGTGCAGGACCGCCGAGCCCTGGCTGTCGAGATCGCCCACAATTTGCGCTCAGTCGTTCCGATCGAGGGTCATGCTGGGACCTCCGGGAATGCATGGCGAAAGCTGCCGTCCGGCGGCCAGTTTTGCTAATCTACGCATGAACACGTTCCTTTTTAATCGAACGGCCATGTCGCCTCACCAGAGGCAATGCGCTCCGATACTTGCTATCAAATCGAAATGGTCGCGTGGCGAATCTCGGCAGATACTGGGCTGTTTCATTGCCGCCGTTTCAAGGCTTTCCGCGGGTGAGGCTTGCCCCACCCGCGGTTTCCGATCTGCGGACGACTTTAATCTGGTCCGAGGTTTGCCGCGGCATTTTCAGTTCGCCGGATGGAATCGTAGTTTGTGATCCAGTCGGACAACAAGCCTACCAAAAGCGCGCGCACGGTTCGATAAGCAATTTGCCCTGGTTGGGCTCACTTGCGAATGAAACTGTCGGCGTGCGTCGGCCCCATATCAAGCCGCCAAGCGCTTTAGCGGCGTGAAATCTATGAGCGGCTCGGGAATAGTGATTCCCTTTTGAACGGCCGGGCGCGCCGCGACCCGTGCATACCAGGCACCAAGGTTTGGATATTCACTGACCGGGAAAAAGGAGGCTACAGCTGTGTTCACCCAGCCAAAGAATGCAATGTCTACAATGGAATAGTCTCCGCAGAAAAAATCGCGACCCTCCAGCAGCTTGTCCATGGTGGCTTCGATCCGGGCTGCTTCCTTGCTGTAGCGATCGAGTGCGAACGGCACTTGTTCGGGCGCAAAATAGGCAAAGAAGGCCCGCTGGCCAAACATCGGGCCGACCGAAGATGCCTGCATGAACAGCAGTTGCAGTGCCTCGAAACGGACTTTCACGTCGGTCGGCATAAGCCGTCCGGCTTTTTCCGCCAGATAGAGCAATATGGCGTTGGATTCGTAGACAATGTGCCCGGTTTCCGTGTCCACGATGACCGGGATTTTTGCGTTGGGATTGATCTCGACAAACTCGGGAGAGAACTGTTCGCCAGTGAACGTGTTCACGCGCTTGACGACGTAAAGCATGCCAAGTTCTTCAAGGGCGATACTGATCTTGTGACCGTTGGGGGTGTTGTGCGTGTAGAGTTCAATCATGGTTTTCTGCCTTTTCAATGCATGGGTTGTGATCGACAATTTGTCGTTATGTTGCTGACGATATTTGAATACATGCGCCGGCCAGCAACGGGCATATGGCTCTATTTTGACGCGTCGAACGTGCCGGCCTTTTTCGCGATCGGCTTTGCCGTCGGATAAAACTGGACGAATGTCGTCTCCACGGCGGCGTGTTGCTGATGACACGAATAGCAATGAGCCGAGGTCGGCAGCACCTTGGCTGGTTTGTTGCCTTCCACCTCGAAAAATCCCCAGCCTGAGGGAAACCTCCTGTCGCGCACGTGCAATTCGAGATACTCAGGCTCACCGGACTGGAATTGGCCGGAATCGTTGATCGAGCCCCCGGTGGCACCGTGGCGGCCTTCCTTCGCAAATATCGTTCCCTGCGGCCAATGCCCGGTCGCTTTGAAAGCGCGCCAGGACACCGGATCGACAAAGACATTGTCAAAGCTGTGCTCGATCGCGACGGGCGCAGAGGCGAAATAGTTCATATCGAGCCCCGACGACAGAAACACCCATTCGCGGTAGTTTGACCCAACCTTGAGCTCGCATGTCGGCAAATAGCGGGTGGCAGGGGTTGCGGCCGCTTCAGCGACGCCGATCAGCATCATGGGCCATAGCAGCTTAGATACGTGCAACATGGCCGGCGTCCTGTTTGATGAATTGAGAGGATTGGTGATCAGCGAGGCTGCTGCCAGCGATCGAGGCGTTCGTTTTCGCAAGGGGCTGGTACAACGCGGCACTGGCCTGAATGGCGCGCGGCACGATCTTAAGAAGCAGCAATGGGTTGTGCGTGAATCTCGTCAGCCCATTATTGAATCGACTTGTTATGCGATGAACATATCCCGGACCCGCAACGATTACCTCGCTTGCGGCCGTAATCGCTGTACGGACTCGATTGCGTATGTTCGGCGGGTAAGCGTTCACATCGAAATTGATCAACTGAAAGCCGCTGAACAAGGCGATTTTCACGCTGAAGCCGCGAGGCGCCGCCACTGCAGCGGCGCACAACCAAACGCCATTTGTTAAAGCCGCCTTCAGGTTATTCGACAAGGCGACGATTTTGATGCCGGTCACTGGCCCACGCCGATCAGCCCGTCGTGACCAGCAGGCCGCGGTGCCGGACCATCCCAGCGGAACCGCCGCTGTATTTCGGTAATTGCCACGTCGTTGACCGAGGCTTCGCGCCTCCGCATCAGGCCGTTTTCGGCAAATTCCCATTGTTCATTGCCGTAGCCGCGATACCATTGCCCGTCGGTCAGGCATTCATACTGGAAGCGCACGGCGATGCGGTTACCGCTGAACGCCCACAGATCCTTGACGAGGCGATATTCGGTCTCGCGCTGCCATTTTTCCGTCAGCAGGGCGATGATCGCCGCGCGGCCGACAAGGAACTGGTCGCGGTTCCGCCATTCGCTGTCGATGGTATAGGCCAATGCGACGCGCGCCGGATCGCGGCTGTTCCAGGCATCTTCGGCGGCGCGCACTTTCTGCAGCGCCGTGTCCCGCGTGAACGGCGGCAAGGGTGCGCGGGTGATTTCGATTTCAGTCATGGCTTAGCCTTTTGGTTGGCGCGCGCGGCGTGCAATGCGGCGTTTTCGGCTTCGAGTGCTGCGAGCCGCGCTGTCAGCGGCGCACTCGCGGCGGCGACCTCGCTCTCGCTAAAGCGCGGCGTGATGTGTTGCGGGCAATTCCAGTCAAAGGCTTCGAGATGGAGGACGAAGGCGCGTTCGGGCACGGCGCGGTAATCGGGTGGCACCAACCGGGCAGCGAGCACGGGATCGGCGGCGAGGTCGCGTGCTTCGATCCGGACGTAGATCTTCATTCGGCGACGGTGCGGATAGTCCATCAGGATCAAGGCAACGCGATCGTTGGCGGCGGTGTTGCCAAGGCTGATATACTGCCGGTTACCGCGAAAATCGGCGAAGGCGAGGGTCTTGCCGTCGATGACCGCCAGAAAGCCCGGCGGGCCGCCACGGTGCTGGACATAGGGCCAACCGGTTTCCGACACGCTCGCCATATAGAAACTGTCGCGTGCGGCGATGAATTCTGCCTCTCGGGCGCCGAACGCATCGCTGACGCCGTTGGCGGCGATCCTGTCATACAGGTCGGCGCTGCCATTGGCAGCCTGGGCCGCGCGCACGCTGGGCGTCGTTGCCACATCAAGAAAGCTGGATGTCATCGCCATGCTCCTGCGCATTGCCGCCGACGGGCAGGGGGATTGGCACCCGCCGACGGCCCCCGGTCATGCGGCTTGCGACGCCAGCACGACGGGAAAGTCGATGTCGGTCTGCGCGACATTGTTGATGTAGTTGGTGAGCACATTGAGCGCGACGCTGGCGACGATCTCGATCACCTGCGGCTCGGTGAATCCTGCAAGGCGAACCGCTGCAAGATCGGCATCACTGACGCGGCCGCGGGCATCGAGCACCTTGCGCGCAAACACCAGTGCGCTATCGGCCTTGGCATCGTCCGAATGGCCGGCGCGATTGCGTGTGATCTCGGCGTCGTCAATCTTGGCAAGGTTGAGCCCGAGATAGGTGTGCGCTGACAGGCAATAGTCGCAGCCATTCGCCTGAGCGACGGCCAGCGCAATCCGTTCGCGGGTCTTGGCATCAAGCGTGCGGCTGAGCGCGCCGTTGAGGCCCAGATAACCTTCGAGCGCCGCCGGGCTGGTGCCGACTAGGCGGAAAAGGTTGGGCACGATGCCAAGCTGCTTTTCGACAGCATCGAGCAGCGGCTGCGACTGGGCGGGGGCATCTTCACGGGCCGGAATGGTGAGTCGGGACATGGGTGTTTCTCCGTTGCGGGCGGCGGGATGCCGTCTGTCATTGAAGATGCGCCCAGCAGGCTTTTGTGATAATCCATATAATCGACACTTCACTCATGCGGTTATCGGGGCAATCATGGACCGGCTTGATATGTTGCGGACCTTTATTGCAGTCGCTGATCGAGCAAGCTTCGCCGAAGCGGCGCGGCGGATGCGGATCTCGCCAACTGCTGCTAGTCGCGCCGTGGCAACGCTCGAGGAATCATTGGGCACTGTGCTGTTGCGGCGGACCACCCGATCGGTGCGCGTAACCGAAGAAGGCGCTGCCTATCTCCAGCATTGCCGGGCCGCGCTTGCCGAACTCGACGATGCAGCGCTGGCTTTGCGCGGCGATCGTGCGACCCCCAGCGGGACACTCGTGCTCACCGCGCCGGTCACCTTCGGGCGGCTCTACATCCTGCCGATCGTCACCAACCTCTTGCGCGCCAACCCCGGGTTGAAGGTTGAAGTCACATTGATCGACCGGACTGTTCGCCTAGTTGACGAAGGCGTCGATGTCGCGATCCGGATTGGCGACCTGTCGGATTCCGAGTTGCACGCGCTCAAGGTTGCCGAGGTGCGCAGGGTGCTGGTCGCCAGCCCGGCCTATCTTGCTGCAAACGGAACGCCTGCGAGCGTGCCCGCGCTGCATGACCATGCGCTCTTGTCGTTCACCGAGCTTGACCGCGCCCGGGAGTGGCGGTTTGGACCCAGCGGCAAGACTGCGATACGAATCGAGCCGCGGCTGACGCTGAATACCGCAGATGCTGCGGTCAGGGCGGCTATTGACGGGCTGGGGATCGTTCGGCTGCTGTCCTATCAGGCACTCGACGCGGTTAACTCAGGGACGCTGGTGACTGTCTTCGACGAACTTGCGCCGCCGCCGATCCCGGTTCACCTCGTGTATCAGGCAAACAGGCGCGCCTCGATAAACGTCCGTGCGATGATTGATGCCGCACGATTGTATTTTAGCGGACTTGATCTCTCAGGCCTGCGCAGCGCCGCTTGTGCTTCTGACCGAGCGTAAATATCCAAAGCAGCTCGGCTGATTTCGTATACGCTTCCCTGATGCAAGATCGCGGGCGCATCGCTATGATCTCGCGGACATTGATCGGCGAAAGCCGCAGCTTCGCAAGCTTGATGGTCTGGAAGATGGGGATCTCCTGGTGTCGTCCGGCCAAATCCGAACACCAGTTCCCCTCCCCCTCCTCTTTTCAATTTGCCCGAGGCGACGTGTGGCCTGCGCACAGGTCGCCCCCATGCAGCTGCGCCTAGACCGGGAGACTGCCAGCGAACCTACCCAGTTGGATTGATCTCATGCTGGAAGTGATACATCGAGCCAGACTTGAGTCTTGTAATTTTCTATCACATATGATCAATTGTATGGTATTCAACGGTCATATATGGATAATTGAGATGAGCTCGCCCAAGTCCAGATCCGCGCTCGCAAGACTTGGCCAGGATATGCGTGCGGCGCGTTTGCGCCGCAATATCGCGCGTGCAGACCTTGCGGTGCGCGCGGGCACCTCGCCGAGCACGATCGTGAGGCTGGAAGGCGGCGATCCGGGCGTGGGCATCGGCACGCTTGCCGATGTTCTGGTTGCACTTGGCCTGGTCGAGCGTCTCGCCGATCTTGTCGATTTCCGTCATGACGAGCTTGGGCTCACGCTCGCCGCCGAGAAGCTGCCGCAGCGCGGGCGTTCCTTTGCCTCGGCCATGCGCCGCCAAGAAAAGACAGACGCGAGGAAGTCTTCGGCAGATGGCGGCGAGGTCAATCCCGACGGCGTCGCGTTCTGATGGCTGACTGGTTCGCGAAAGTCGCTCTAGGCGAGAAGCTGATCCCGATCGGAGAGTTGCGCTTTACTCGCGCAGGTCCGCGCCAGTTCTCGGTCTTTTCCTATGATCCGGCCTGGGCGGCGAGCGCGGCAGCCTTCGCGCTGCAACCCGGCATCCCGCTCCAAGGCGGCCCTTACCATGCCTCAGGTCAGTCCGGTCATGTCCGCGATGCACTTGCGGGCGTCTTCGCTGACGCTGCACCCGATACATGGGGGCGAACGCTGCTGGAGCGGACCTATGGCGCGGGTCTCTCGGAATTCGAGTATCTCACCCTTTCCGATGACAGGTGCCGACAGGGCGCACTGCGCTTGATCGACGAGTCTGGCACAGTCATTCAGGGTCGTGCGCCAGACTCAGTCCCGCGTCTTGTCGATCTCGAAGCGATCACGGGCATCGCCCGCGCCTATGAACAGGGCAAGGAAGTCTCCGCCGCTGACCTGCAGGCCCTCGCGGGTGTTGGCGGTTCGGGCGGTGCCCGGCCGAAAGCCAATGTCATGGACGATGGCACACTGTGGCTGGCCAAATTCACTTCGGTCCACGACCAACAGCCCATCGAGCGCGTCGAGATCGCAACGCTCCGCCTCGCGGCAACCTGCGGCATCCGCGTGCCTGACGTCCGCCTCGAACTCGGCGATACGCCTTTCCCTGTTGCCCTGATCAAGCGGTTCGACCGGCAGGGTGCAGGCCGCATACCTTATATCTCCGCGCGCACAGCTCTCGGCAAAACCGGTGTCGAGCTTGGCTCCTATACCGAAATCGCCGACTTCATTCGGCAAGCCGGGCCCAATCCGGCCGAAGACTTCCTCGAAATCTATCGGCGCCTCATTTTCACTATCCTAGTTTCCAACAAGGACGACCATCTCAAGAATCATGGATTTCTTTACGTCGGCTTGAACAAATGGCGCCTCTCCCCGATGTTCGACGTAAATCCCGCGCCCGATCGCAACCCGCACCTCGAAACCGCAATTTTCGAAGGCGGCGGTCACGAACGGTCCATCCTGCGGGCGCTCGAGGTTGCGGAATTCTTCGAGATCGCCAGCGCGGACGCGCGCACGCTCATCCGCGAGATGGCGCAGCGGATAACCGCCACTTGGCGTGACGCACTTCGCGCGACAGGCGTAACCGGCGCGCTCGCAAAACACTACGAACCAGCCTTCGTTCACGACGAAGCTGGCCTAGCAATCGGCCTTTAGCTTCCATATTTGAAAAACAATATCATTTAAATACCCATATTTGATATTTAAGAATGTTGCCACCATGTGGTTATGGGGTGAAGAAGCGAGGAAAGAAGCGCAGGTTTGGCGTTCGGAGGCGCAGGTCGCTTGAACGGCGGAAAAGTTTCAGAGGTTGTCGGTGCAACGGTTCGCGGGCGGGATCACTGTGATGGAATGATGCGGCTCAGGATAACCTCGACCTGGTCAAGCGGCACAAACACGCGCGTGGTGTAGCGGATGATCTCGGTGAAACAGCCAAGCGATTTGAGCCACGGCAACTGGGCAACCGGGCACCCGGTCATTTCAACCCGCTGCTGCCCGTTCACCAGGCTGCGCTTGACGACCATTTCGAACGGCCGGGTGAGCGCCACACTGCCCCCCGCCAATGCAGACCGCGCCACTGCCGCTGCGTCCATTTTGGACGCCGGATCGATCCCGAGCTTGGTATAAAGCGTAGGCAGATGGTCCTCGAAGACGAGGCGGCCGAGCCACGACTTGCCCTCCTGATCGACAATGCGGTTGACGACGAGGTGATCGGCGGGAAGCGCAGACCAGATCGGCAGCAACAGGCCGGTGGCGAGATGGATGGTCCTGCGCTCGGTGTGGTTGGCCGCGTCCTTAACCTCCACCTGCCACTTTGCGGCAAATTCTTCGCGGGTGATCTCGGCCCACGCTGTTTCGAGCAAGTCATCGGCGCGAATGTATTCATGCCGGGTTGGCCGGATAAGTTCGAACCGGCGGAACGAAGTGCCGTCATCGATCATGATTGATCGGGCCGCCACGCGAAGAGCGACCCGCTGCGATTTGGCGTTGTACAGCCAGGCGACCAGCTCATTGCGGTCAGCGATCGTCATGATCCGTTCAAGGCTCACCGGCTTCAGCTTGGTTTCGATCTCGATCGTGAGGAGGTGCGACGTTGCGCCGCTGTTCGCGTCGGTGCGCAGCACCAAGTCATCGACAACGGTTGCGCGCTCGGCCGCCAGCGTTTCCACGCCAAGGTCGAGCGTCCCGGCTTCGCGCGCGGCAGCCACGCGCGCCTCGATCAGTTCGAGGAATTCCTCGAAGATCGCATTTTGCAGGCCGATCGGGAAGGCGAGGATGCGGTTGAGCCAACGCTGGATCGGCGGAAGGTCCTCGACCATCACACCGTCTTTGTCGGCCAGCGTCAGCCCGCTGCGCTTTTCAAAGTCAGCCAGGTTCGTACTCTTGAGCTTGCCCGCGCAAAGGAGGTGGAACCAAGTCACGAGCGCGGCCCGGGCATAATCGCTTTCGAGATTGTCAGCCGGATCGAACAGGTTCTGGCCGCCGGTTTGCCGCTGCCCGCGCGTGAGCGCGCCAAGGCTGTCGAGCCGCCGCGCGATCGTCGAGGTGAAGCGCAGCTCGCCCTTGCAGTTGGTGGTGACTGGGCGGAACAGCGGGGTGGTTGCCTGATGCGTGCGGTGCGTGCGCCCCAGCCCCTGGATTGCGCGATCGGCGCGCCAACCGGGCTCAAGCAGCAAATGGACGCGTTGCTGCTGGTTTTTGACCTCGTAGCTTGCATGATACGATCTTCCGGTGCCGCCAGCATCGGAGAAAATCAGAATGCGCTTGGCCCCGGCCATGAATGCGGCGGCCTCGGCCTGCGATGTACGGGTCGAGCGCGATTCAAGCTTCTGACCCCCCTGCCCGTTCGGCACGAGCCGTTTCGTGCGCCCGGTGACTTCAGCGACAGCATCGTGCCCGAAATGCTCAAGCAGCGCATCGAGCGCCGACTTGATCGGCGGAAGCGCGCATAAGTGCTCGATCATGTCCGCTTTGGCGGCTTCGGCGTCGGGGTTGTGGACAGGGTGGCCGGCGTCATCGACCATGGGTTCGGAACGCGCGGTGCCGGTGTCGTCGGTATAGATTCGCATCTGCCGGGTCGGGAACGCGCGTTCGAGGTAATCGATGACATATTCGCGGGGCGACAGGTCGATTTCCAGAACGGCGCGTTCTTCTGGACTTAGCTCACCAAGGCGCCGGTCAAGGATCGATTCTGCGGTGGTCACCAGCTGCATCACCACCGACTTGCCGCGCACGAGATGGACTTGTGTGGCCGCAATCACCGTCGGGAGTTTCATCGAAAGCAAGAGCTGCCCGAAGAAGCGCTGTTTGCAGGATTCGAACCGCGAGCGGGCCGCCGCCTTGGCCCCGCTGTTGAGCGTATCGCCGGTCATCCCATCGACAATGCTGGTCAATTCAAGCGCGATCTCAAGGTTCTGATGAATCACCGCCCAGGCTTCAGCATATGTGTCGTAAATCTCGATCTGCTGGGGCGTCAGTTCGTGCTTGAGAATATCGTATTCGACACCAGCGAAGCTGAGCGCACGCGAAGTGTAGAGCCCGGTCGCCTTCAGATCGCGCGCCACCAGCTCCATTGCTGCGATACCGCCCGAGCGAATCTGGGTGATGAACTGCTCGCGGTCGGCAAAGGCTGTCTCCGGACCCCAGAGCCCAAGCCGCACTGCATATGCGAGGTTGTTCACCTCGGACGCGCCGGTGGCCGAAGCGTAGAGCACGCGCGCACGCGGCAGATGGTTTTGGAGCAGTACCCCCGCGATACCCTGCTGCGAGCCCTTCTTCGCGCCCAAGGCCCCCTCCCCGCCCGCTACGCCGCCCATTTCATGCGCCTCGTCGAATGCGATGACGCCGTCGAACTCGGGCCCGGCCCATTGCAGGATCTGCTGGAGACGTGTGGTCTCCTCTCGCTGCGAGCGCAGCGTCGGGTACGTGACGAACAGCACGCCCTCGGTCAGCGTCAGCGGCTCGTCGATCTTCCACGCCGAGAGTGGCTGGATGTCAGCCGACAGTCCGCCCAGCGCCGCCCAGTCGCGCCGCGCATCCTCGAGCAGCTGCTCGTTCTTGGTCAGCCAGATCGCGCGGCGGCGGCCTTGCAGCCAATGATCGAGGACGCAGGCCGCAATCTGCCTCCCCTTCCCCGCCCCGGTCCCGTCGCCAAGGAAGTAGCCCTTACGGTATTCGCGTCCATCCTGGGCGAGCGTCAGACCCACACCTTCCTTGGCGGGCACGAACTTGCCCGGGATCGTCTGTTGCCAGGCATGTCCGGCATAGACCACCGTCTCAAGCTGCGAGGACGACAGCATCCGTTCGGCGACCGTGCGTTCCGGGAGGTGCGGGACGTAACTGGCGATCGGCGCCGCAATCGATCCCATGGCGACCGATTCCACGAGCGCGGTCGGGTGCTCGCCCGCTGTCGCGAACTCGAGGCGGCTAGGCCGATAGGGCAGATAGACGCCTGACTGTGCGAGCAATGGGGCGGGCTGCGCCAAGGTTCGGTATTCGACGGGCAGCACGTCGTTGCGCGTTACGGTGCGCTGGATCCGCATCGGCGCAGACTTGGCTGACCGCATCGAGCGCATCAGCGACAAACCTCGTGTCTTCGGCTTTGGTATGTCTGCAACGGGCGGAAGAACCGCAGTGCGCGGGACCGGCTCGATGGCGCTCAGGACATCGATCGCCGCAGCGCACTGCAAGGTGGCGAAACTTGCGCTGCCGGGCGTTTTGTCGATCACGTAGAGCCGCACCGCGATGCTGGTGCCTTGTTTCCCAAACCCGCGTTCGAGCCTGATCGACTGTCGCACCGAGCAGCCACGCAGCGTATCGGCAAAGGCTTCGCGCAGCCGCGCGCTATTAGAAAACCAGTCGGGCATGATCGCGACAAGTCGCCCAGCAGGAGCCAAGCGCCGCAGCGCAGCCTGGAGGTGGCGCGCAGCGGCATAGTCGTCGGCCCCTCGCCCCAGCGAGCGAGAAAACGGCGGGTTCATAAGAATCAGCGTGGGGTGCGGTGCATCAGCCATCCGGGAATTGATGGTCGCGCCGTCATACTGAGTGACGGTGGTTTCTGGAAACGCGAGCCGCAGACGTGCGGCGCGGGCCGGGTCGAGCTCGTTGAGCTGAAAAGCAGCACAGGCAGGGACATGTGCTGCAAGCATGCCGTTCCCCGCGCTTGGTTCAAGCACGATGTCGGCGGGTGCCGGCTGCGCGAGCCAAACTGCGAGCGCGCCGACGTCGACAGGTGTCGAGAATTGCTGCCAGGCAATCTGGTCCTCGCTGCGCACCGTCTGGGTTGGCACCGTCCGGGCGAGCGACGCGGCGTAACGCACGCTTTCAGCGCTGGGTTCAACGCTGCGGCCGCGCAAGTGTTGCGTTAGTGCCAGTTCGAGGATTTCGAAGCTTTGGCGCTGGGTCCAGACACCCAAAGCATCACTGCCCCCAAACGCAGTGACCATCGCGCGGTTGAGTGCGGCGCGGTCGATGCCCTGCCCCGCGTCCAGTTGAGCCAAAAGCTCGCGGGCGGCAGCGTGTTCGCGTGTCGGCGTGAAATCGAAGATGTTGGTCATGGGGATCTCCTGGCAATCCATTGTTTGGATTCCCCCCCTCAATCCCTCTTCTCTTTGACCTGCCTCGCGGCATTCAAGGCCGCCCAGTCCTTGTATGGGCCTGGTGGGTTGATGCGGCGCACAATCATCTCGCGGTCTCGATAATCGGCCGAGGCCCGCCGAGCAGCGCGCCTGCCTTCAGAATCGTTGTCTTCTGCAATGACAATGGTTGTGACGCAGTCCGGAAACCGTAGGAGGTGCAGCCTACCCGCGCCGAGCGACGTCCAGCAGGCGCCATGCCCAAGCGTCATGAAGGCCGCAGCGTCTTCGAAGCTTTCGGCTATGGCGAGCGTATTGCAAGGTATCGCGCCTTGCCAGGCCCCCTGCCCCGGCGATCCGATCATCACCTTTTCGGTATAACTCCCGCTGATGGGGTCGAGGAATATCCGCTGGATGGCGGTTAGCTGCCACCCTTCGCGCACAGCGACGAGCAGCGCCGGCTTGAATTTTGTGAGTGGCTTGGGGCCATGCGGACAGCGCGGATGATATCGGATGTCGGGCCAGTCAATTGGAAGCCCTCGTCCACGAAGATATGTTTCCGCAAGGGTGCCTTTGATCTCGAGTCCATCGGCCCACAATCGCTCAACGGTTGCCGATCCTGCCGATCTGTCGCGCCAGGGAGGCGCGGCATGGTGCCTGCCGGGCACGATACGTGCGAGCTCACGAAGAACATCGATATTCGCACAACCTGCAAAGCAATGGACCAAAAAGCCACGGTCGCCTTGCCTGATCGAAAGACTTGGCGATTTGTCGTCGTGAGCAGGACACCTGCAAAGTGCGGACTGGCCGCTCCATTTTCCGCCAAGCGCGCCAACCAGGTCGACGAGCTCTTGGGTTGGTTTTCGGGCAATAAGCGACATGGGCAACCCACTCCTTTTTCAGAGCTCCGTCCCCCCCTCTCCTTTCTGCCTCAGATTTGAATGGCCGAGTGTGCGATATGCGTCGTCAGCTTGCGGGCATGGCCCGGCGCATGAACGCATCGAATAGCGGCACTGTGAATGCCGTTTCACCGTAGCCCGGCGTATAGATCATGCCTTTGGCGATAAGCGATGCACGAACCGGGCCGAACGAGCTGGGTTTTCGGCCAATGTGATCGGCAACGGTTGTTGAGTTGTGAGGTCCCTCACCAAGCTCAGCCATGCCCCGCAAATATCGCTTTTCCGAGGGTGTTAACCGGTCAAACCGTACACGGAAGAAGCTATCATCCAGTGCGGCGATCGCGATTGGATAGGCCAGGTTTACGTCGTCAACTGTAATGGGGCATTGCGCTGCCGTCTCCCAGCACTGCTTCCCCCATTCCTGCAGGAAATAGGGATAGCCCCGTGTCACTTCTAAGATCTTGGTGACGGCGGCAGGTTCGATGCTGCATTGCTCCGCCTCGATCGGGTGCACAATTGCTGCGCTCGCGGCCTCTTCGCCCAGTGGTCCTATCGAGGTGAACAGAAACAAGCGCTCCGCGTACGATTTCGCCTTGCCCATCTGCCCAGCAAGCTGCGGTAGCCCGGCGGCGAGCAATGTAATCGGTCGCTCGTTTTGCCGTGCGCGGTGGAGCGCCGTTATAAGCGCAGCAAGCTCGCGTTCGGGAACGTATTGCAGCTCATCAATAAACAGCACCAGCGCAGTGCCGCGTTCGCCTGCGGCTGCACCGGCCAAGTCGATGAGATCGATCAGGTCGGATTCCAGATCCCCATTGTCTGCAACGCCAACCTCGCCCAGATCGAGTGACGCCTCTAGCTCACCGAAGCTCAGCTTGAATGCCCTTACGAACCGGGCAAGAGCGCCGAGCCCGCGCTTTGCTAACGTCATTGCGGCCTGTCCGCGGTCGAGTTTAAGCAGCGCTGTGCGCAAGGCCGGCACCAGCATCGACGGAAGTGACTGGCCTTCAGGCGCTTCAATGGGAACGGTAACGATGCCCTCGCCGTCAGCGGCTCGGCGCATGGTGTTCAGGAGGACTGTTTTTCCAACCCCGCGCAGTCCAGTAAGAACAAGGCTTTGGGCGTGGCGGTTGTTGCGGATACGGTCGATCGCGATAGCGACGGTTTCGAGAACGGCTTCTCGGCCTGCGAGCTCGGGTGGGCGGCTGCCAGCGCCGGGTGCGAATGGGTTGCGACGGGGGTCCATGCTACGGCTTTTATAGACTTCTACACGATCTGCATAGAACCCATTAAATTGCCTACTTGGCAATAGCGCTTGGGGAATCTCATCTTACTTTTCAAAGTCCTAGATGAAACTTCGTGAGGAGGTTAGATAGTTTATCTCTAATTTTAAAAGGTTAAGGGCTGCCAGAAAGCTCTGCACCTCGCAAGATTGGGCGAGTCGCGAGCCTGCGGCTGTTCCCGATGGATCGACGTTTCGTTCCTGATGTGTCGTTTACGCTGTTCCTGATGTGACGATGAGTTGTTCCTGTTGTGTCGACGATTTGGGAACGAGCGTTCCTGATATGTCGAAGCTTGCAATATGGGAGCATGGCCGCGCGTAAATTTGAATCAGTTTCTGGAACATCGCGGCGATTATGATTCAATGCGAAGGTTCGAGCGCGCATCGCAGAGCAAAATAATTTGTGGCGGACGTTCAGCACGACACTTCAGGAACGGGTAGCCTCGTTGTCTCGCCGCCACGTGGTTCTGCCGGGCATTGCCAAAGCAGGTCGGGTTCGGAGTATCGGAGAATTTGAGGATGCCGCGGGTGTCCATCCTTCAGGTGATCAAGGCAATAAAGTGGGCGACCAATCCGCTGTGCCAAGCGGGCCACGTCCCGCCAGCGCTGCTTCAGCTTTGGCGCGAGCTTTGCTTCTGCTCCCCACGCAGCGTAGCAGCGATCTGACGCGCGCATGATGATCTCGAGGTGGTGATCATTTTCTGGCCCTACCGGATCAGGAGCCAGGTTGAGTTCGCGGACGTGCCGGGAGCGATAGGCAAAGAGGTTGCCAACGAGGATACGGCCGTATCCGTGTTTACGGCCAAAGTGTCGGACCATGCGGACCGTGTGGTCATCATGGTGTGCATCTGCGCCCGAAGGATTTGTCATGATGAAGGCCAACACCGGCGCAGCGATATCCGCCGGCGAGGGTCGGTCAAGCCTGTACCTGTAAGTCCCACAGGGCGAAAACACCGCCGTACCCGGAACCGCCTCGGTCATCCCCTGAGCTCGCGGCGGTGCTTTTCATGGTGGCGGCGGACCCAGCCAACAAAGGCCTTTTGCCAGTTTGCGGGTGCTCGGTCCGGAGAGGCGTTGACCCAGACTTCAAATTCAGCATGAAGCGCGTACAGATCCCACCCCGGGCACTGCTCACGAAGCAGCGTGATGGTGTCGTCAGACATAAAGCCGCGCGTAGCCGCGTCGGATAGTCCAGATATTGATTGCCGGATCAGTGCGCGGGCATCGACCATTGGTTCGATTGGTCGTCCCACAGGCTCAGAAAGTTTCCTTGAGGAAACTTTTTCGGGGCTCCTGGGGTCAGCCCCCTGCCCGGCCCGCTCGGCAGTGACGCGCGCGGCAGCACTTGTCGTCAGGACCGCACCATCACCCTTTGCATCATTGCGCTGCATGCGAAGCGATGGTTCACCAGTCGGATCGGCTGCGGCTACAACGGCCAAGTCGTACCGCGGCAGCGCATTTTTCTCAGCCAGCTTGATCAGCTCGAACTTGAAGCGCCGATACTCGCCTTCAGCGCCGCTCTTTTCGAACAAGGTTGGCATCGAGATGGTGAAACCCGCCTCCCCTGCCCCGCCTGCATGCTTGCGCGCCACACGGTAAAGCCAGCGCTCTCGCCCGCCGGTTATATTGAAATACGCGCGGTCGATGGAGAGCACCCCGCCCTTCATCAAGACACCTTCGTAGAACCAGTTCGATAGTTCCAGCGTCATGCCTTTGGAGCGCTCGGTCTTTTCATCAACTAGCTGGGTCCAGCCATCGAGCCAGCTGAACGTTGCTTCGCGCCGGTTCTCAGCGCGGATGTTGGTTTTGATCGTGGTTGCTACGAGGCGGTCGAGTGCCTGCCCAAGCAATTCGTAAGCGCGCCCGGTGGTCGGCCGTCCGATCGACCGCAGCAAGTCATAGGGCATGATATGCAGCTTGCGCGGAATGTCGTTGTTGCCGCGCCGTGCCATATCGGCAAGCACACTTGCACAGTAGATCAACAAGTCTGCATCCCAGATAGTGGCCATGCCATAATCGGGGTTGCCGGACACATGGACCCAGAGCTTGCCGTCGGGGCTCGAATAGTCGATCGGCTTGACCCGCTTTGACTTGGCCAAGCTGAAAAAGGGCCGCTCCATCATTTCCCGCTGGTCGCGAAAATTCAGATCGGCAATATAGGGCAGGAACAGGTCGAACTGTTCATCCACAAACTTTGTGCGGGCGCGGGTCATGAAAAGTTTCCTCGAGGAAACTTTTGACACGGCATAACGCAAGGCAGGGCAGGGCGGAGCACTACCTCACCGAAACGCCGCTTTGCCGCAGATTGCCAAGGACTTCGCGGACCGCATCGATAATCTGATCGTCGCTGGCACCGCTTGCCCGGGGCAAATGCAGCGTGATCCCCTGACGGTTTACGCCTTTGACGGCCAGAATAGGACGCCCGTGTTCGCCGTTAATCTCCATGCGCACATTGCTAGATGGGGTAACCGGGGTAGCTGTTGCCGCCATCAACCTGACCAGAACGGCAGAACCGGGCAGGGGAGGGGAGGCTGCTTGTGCTGTAATAACCTTCGCCTCTTTGACGATGGCTTTGGCGCGGTCCTTGTCGTCCATCGCGGCCGCCAATTTGTAGGCGGGGTTGAGCGTCAATTCATGCCAATTGGAAAAGGCATTGAGCACTGCATCTGGCAGCGAAGCGGCCCTGAGCATCTTGGAGAGCCAACCCTTAGAGAGTTTGAGCCGCTCGGCCATGCGAACCGCCTTGCCGCCGTAATGACGGTCGATCGCTTCGGCGTAATTGCGGGCGCGCTCGATGTCCGAAATATCCCGGCGTGCCCGGTTTTCAATGTCTGCTAGCCGGAAAGCAGCCTCATCATCCAGATCGGCGACCTGGGCCAGAAGGCGCATTTCGGGATAGGAGTGATTGCGCAGCCAAGAAATTGCAAAGTGCCGCCGTGTACCGGCGATCAGTTCGTAATCGTGATCTGCATCGCCGGTGAGATGTCGGACGATTGCCGGAACCTTTTGTCCTCCTTCCGCCACAATCGAATCGATCAGATCTCGGCAGTTGTCTTCGGACAGCTGCGCCTGCAAGCGGGCGTTGCCCGTCCAAACCCGTACGCGGGCCGGATCGATCAACAACTGCGTGACCTGCCTAACTTCGCCGCTGGCGACCCGGGCGAGGGCATTATCTCGTCCGAGCAGCGACAAGCTGGCTCTGGATGACGTCCGCTCCGCCGGAACATCCTTCGTCAGGGCAGCCGAACGGTCTGCGAGTTCGGCGGCGGCAGCTGTGCGGGGCTCATCGACCGCCAAGAGCTCTGCGAGATAGTCGCTCTGCTTCTTTGCCATCAGCCCTTGCCTTCAGTCACTGAAATGTCGATCCTGGTAAGGACGGTGCCACTATGCCGCATTGACCACCTCCCGTTCGCTGGCGGGCGCGGCAATCCCCCATCCCCGGCGCACCAATGCTTCGATCTGCCCCAGCGCCTCGTCGAGGTTGTTGCGGCAACGTTTGTGCGTTTTGGGCGTGCCAATGGGCCGCTCCAGCTCGTACACTGTCATCATCCGCAGTGAGGCATGACTGATTTCAGCGCTTTCGAGGATCGAGACAGGAAGCAATGCAGGTCCAAATGTCTGGCCCATGATTTGTTGGACCATCGTTTGGCTCGGATCGTTCGCATCAAACTTCGAACAGAGCAGCCGAACAAAATCGTAGTCCACCGTGATACCTGCTTGCGCCAATTGCCCCGTCACCTGGTTCATCATCGACAGGAACTGCACGGTCGAGCAAAAATCGGGCGTCGTGGCCGCCAGAGGGACAATCAATGCGTTGGCTGCTTGCATGACGGCCAATGAAATTGTGCCGAGGGCAGGGGGCGGGTCGAGGATGACCACGTCGTAATCGCGGGCCAGGTCGTTGAGCCCTCGTTTCAGCTTGCGAAAGCGCGAGGCGAGCACCGATCCGCCATCCGCGCCTGATGCGGCTAGCTCATATTCAACATCAAAGAGTTCGAGATTGGACGGGATGAGATCGACATTGGGCCACGGCGTTTTCTGCACCGCGTAAAGCAGATCAGTCTGCGTCGGATCGATGGAAAGATAGGGATAAAGCGTTTGCTCGCGCGCAATGTTGAAATGCGGGTTGAAACCAAACAACGTGGTGGTCGTTGCCTGGCTGTCGCAATCGACCACCAGCACGCGGTACCCCTGCACCGCAAAATAATGCGCAAGATGCGTGGTGACGGTTGATTTGCCGACGCCGCCCTTGAAATTCTGGACCGCGATGATTGCAGGATTGTCGAGCGGCGAGCGGGTAGGGGAGGCGCCCAGTACGCCGCGCATATTGAGCAGATCCTCAATGGAGTAACCCGGTCGCCGGCCGTTTTCCGTTGCCGGGGGAGGGGGGAGCCTCCCGTCGTCCTCGGCCATGCGAATGCGATTGGTCGAGCAGCCAAGTAGGCTGGCCGCTTCGGCAATGCCAAAGCGAACCGTAAGGCTTTTGCGCGACTCCGGCAGAAAAGCTTGGCGGCGCAGGCGCTCGATCATCCGCTCGCCCGCTTGAGCCATTTCGGCTATGCGTTCGACTTCTGAATTCATTTCAACTCTGCCGCCGGTGTTTGAACATTGTTCCAGCATTATACGTCACAAATGGTTCAGTCCAGAACGTAAACGTCGCCCTCAAACAATTTTGTCTGTCCCGTCTTGGTCTGACGCGGAGGCGAAGCGCCGATCTGTCGGGCGCGCTCCCTCGAACGGTCCCGAATGCATTGACCCCTATATCATGTTGGGAAGCTGCGCACACGTGTGACCCGGATCGCACTAGCCTGATCGCCGACTATCGCGATCAAAGCTAAATGCGTTTCTGCGCTCTGCTACTTTACGATCATTATCCGCGATCATCGCCCCGATGTGGCCTGCTATGATGTCGATCCCGCCATCGTTAATGGCAACCCGTTCGCACCCGTCACGGGCGGCAGCAAGGGTATCCGGAAGTTTGCGAATCAGATCAGAGACAAAGACAATGTCGGGGTCGTAGTAGCGGTTCCAATCTCGAAGATAGCCGATTGCGAAAAGCGCGCGCTGTATATCGATGTTAAGACACAGAAAAATGCGGTGAACTGTCGCCGGTTCGATTTGAGATTTTCCGCTAAGGCTTCTGCTTAACTTACTCTTGGTTATGCCAGTTTGCCGAGAGAGCTCTGAAAAGCTGACGTTGCTTTGGCGCATTGCCGACCAGATCAGCGGAATGAACTCGCAGATTGCAAAGAACGAGCTTTGCGGCGCCTTGTCGTCTCGGTTATCCACCGCCCCGCTCCTTGCCCCCCAGACGTCCGAAAAATCCCGAACTCACAAGCTAAGGTAAATATACACGGATCGCTTAAGCAAGCGTATTTTGCACCGAGTTTAACCAAAATGTCTCGATAATGGCGAAGATTGCAGCAGCCAAGGTTATTGTCCGGCCTAGTCTAATTTCCAGCAAGCTACGGAAATTCCGCAACTTAATCATGTCATCGTGGGAAAGCGCGACCCACAGCCGCGCGTGCCGTTCGGGCATCGCTTCAAACAGCACCACAGCCTGGGCGGCCTGCTCAAAGTTCAATTCATCGTCGGACCATCCTGCGAGCCAACCGCTTAGGCATTGACCAATGCCTTGTAGTTTCAGTAGCTTATTTGACTGGATCATCATGGCGAAGGTGACATGAGCGAATCCCATCCGGCTTAAATTTACAGATACTGTCGTAAGATTGCCTGCCATCAGCTCCCTCCCGAACGCGAGACCTTGCCGTATTTGCTCGCCGAGCGCGCGCTGTATCATTTGGTGCAACGCGCGTTCCACTATCTAATCCACGCGGTGCACGGCGTGCGACATCGTTTTCGCCGTCTGCAACATATGGTGCGGCAGATGATACAAGCGATGCGCGCGCTGCAACAGAGAGGATCCGTTTGTTGCACGGCGCGCAAATTCGGCGACCGATTCGCTTGAAACGGTAGCGGCGAACATTCTTTTTTCAGAGCCTTGTTGCTGACGCTGCTTTTGGCGTCTTCATCGAAGGATCTCCAGTTATGAAACTTGGACTACTCCCTTCGGCAGGGTCGATCTCGGCGCTGGGCAAAATCGCGGCGATTGCCGCGGTGGCGACAGCGCTCGGGACCGAAGCGGCCTATGCCGGGGCCGACGCCACGTTCACCACCGCGCTGACCAAGTTCAGCGGCTTCCTGCAAGGTTCGGGCGGCAAGATCATCACCGTTCTCAGCCTTGCCGGAGGCATCGTCGGGCTTGCATCGGGGCGTTTCAGCCTTGGCCAAGTCGCGATCCCCGTTGGTGTCGGGGTTGGCGCCGGGACGGGTGTTCCGATCGTGACCGCAGCTGTGACCGGTACGATCTGATCGGCTTCGCGGGCGCTGTCCAAAGCGCGCGCGATCACTTGGGGTGGCGGGGGCAACAATGACTGACAAATATCTTATACCGCAGAGGCTCGACGACCCTGAGCTCATCGGGCTGTGGACCCTCGATGAGTTCATCGCGATGGTCGTACCGTTTGTGTGGGGGATTTTGTCGCAGCACATCGTGATCGGTATCGGTCTCGGTTTCTTGTGCTGGTGGGGTCTCAAGAAGGCAAAAGGAGGCCGCGCGGCATCTTGGCTGCTCCATGCGGCTTATTGGTATCTGCCAGCAAGCTTTGTGGGACTGCGCGCCACGCCACCCTCCTTTCTTCGTATCATGGCGGGGTAGGCTCACATGGACCTTGGATATTCTCACGCGCGCTCGCAGCGCGTTCTGAAGCAGCGCAACATCCTGATGGGCTTGGCCCTTGGACTTATCGCGCTTTGCGCAATGCTTGCGGTGGCTGCCGCTTCGCGCGACCGGGAGGTCATTCTGCAGCCTGTTCTGCGCTCACCGCTTACGCTGTCGAGCTCAGGCGTCAGCCGGGACTATCTTGAGGCCGTGACGCGCGATGCAGCGGTGCTGACGCTCAACCGCACACCGCAAAGCCTCGACTACTGGATGAAGTCGGTGCTCGACATTACTGATCCGCGCGCTTTCGGCGCGGTTAAAGCCGATCTGCTCAAGATCGTAGAGGACCAGCGCGGGTCGTCGATCGCCCAGTATTTTACGATGGAATCGATCAAAGTCGATCCGGCCGCGCTGACGTCCGACGTGACAGGCACGCTCCATACGATGGTCGGCCGCGAAGAGGTCTCAGCCGCGCCCAAGCTGTTTCATTATGGCTGGTCGTACAACGGCGTTTCGCTGAAGCTTCTTCAGTTCGGGCTGGTGGTCAAGGACCCGCAAAAACTAACCAGTGATGCGGGGGAACTATGATGGCGCAAGGACTGTGCGCGGCGGGCATCGCCGCAGGGTCTGTGCTGATGACGCGCTTTGACGCTGGCACTAGGCTGGTCGGCTCGATCATGCTCTCAGGCTCGCTGCTGGCAACAACCACACCGGCCTATGCCGATCAAACCCTGATGGCGTCCGACAACGCGCGGATCGACTGCGTTGCAAGTTCGCGTGACCTTACCCGCATCAACCTCGTTGGCGACGAGATCGCCAGCGTCTCCAAGCTCCAGACCGGCAACGCAGCCGAAGACTTTAGCGTCGTCAACGAGCCGGTGCGCGGCGATATCTACGTTTCGGTACCCGAAGGCTTCACGCCCAAAACGCTGTCGTTTTTTGCCACCTCCAAAAAGGGCTACGTTTACAAATTTGCTTGCCGGCTCGAAGGTAGCGAGGCGCAGCAGGTATTTGTCGCCAATCCGGCGATTGCGGGCGACAAGCCCGATGAAACGCGCATGGCGGCGGCCCCGGTCTCGCCTGAGGACCAAGCGGTGAAGCTGGTTCAGGCGATGTATGCAAGCGCCATCCCTGACGGCTACCGAATGCGGCAGCCGGTCCGCAATGCGGTGCGCGTCGGCGATCTCAAGGTTCAGGAGATCGCCGAGTATAGGGGCGCCGCGCTGACAGGGCAGGTCCTTCGGATCGAGAACAAGGGATCACGGCCCGCTATCCTGAGCGACAATGTAATCGCCCCGTCTGACGCGGTTGCAGTGACCGTAGCGGAGCCGGCGCTCGCCCCCGGAGCGATCACTACCGCCTACATTGTTCGGCGCGGCCCTAACGGAGATCAGCCATGAATATCAGAGATGTGCTGGGCCGCAGCCCGGCTCGCGGCGCGGCGCCTTCAGGTTCGCCAGCAGGGGAGGATAGCCTGTCCACCGTCGGCAGCGCGATGGCCGTCAACGACACAGCGCGCAAGAAGCAGCAGATGCTGCTCGCAGGCGGCGCTGGGCTTGCGCTGCTCGGCGCAAGTTACTGGATTTTCTCGGGCGATAGCGACCAGGGCGCTGCGGCGGGATCTCTGGCTGCGGCCAGCGACAAGCCGATCCAGGTCTCGACCAGCGATATGGTCAATCGCAACATGAGCGAACAGGAGTGGATGGCGCGCTCTGAAAACCGCTTTCAGTCGGCCGACAACAAGCTGAGGGCCGTCGACGGCCAGGCAGCACAGATCGCCCAGCTCCAGAAGGAACTGGATGCGGTCAAAGGCCAGAACACCGCGATGGCGAGCGACGGGCAGCGCGTGCTGTCGGCGTACCAATCCGAGAACGAACAGCTCAAGGCGCGGGTTGCAGCGGAGCAGAGCGCGCCGATGCCCCGTGCAGGTCCTAGCGCCCTCTATGGCGCAGGGTCTGCACCCACGTATCAATCAGCAGAGCAGTCGGCGGCCCAGTCATCGGGGGCCGGACCGGTTTTGCCTGCGGTGGCTGCTGCAATGCTGCGTGAGGTCAAAACGGTGTCGTTCACGTCTGGGGGCGGGGCAGGGGGCAATGCGACACGCGCCGAACGCGGGACCACGGTCTATTCGGATTCGCCGGATTACTTACCCGCCAACAGCTTTGCGACCGCGCGGGTTATCGTCGGCGTCGATGCAAGCGCAGGCGTCAACTCGCAAACCGATCCGCTGCCTGTGGTGCTGCGCATAACGGGTCCAGCGCGCTCGGTCGCAGACAATGGGCGGGTGCTTACGACCAAGCTGCAGGGTTGCCTGGTCAACGGAGCAGCGCGCGGCGATCTTTCGGCTGAGAAGGTCTATGTCAAGCTCCAGAAGATGACCTGCGCGCAGCCGGGCGGGCGCTATGCCGTCAGTGAAGTGCGCGGCTTCATCGCGTTTGCGGGCAAGTCGGGCGTGCGCGGGCGGGTCGTCAGCCGCGAGGGATCGCTGGTGACGCAGGCGTTCTTTGCAGGGATTGCCGGCGGCATCGGGCGAGGCTTCTCGGCCAATACCAATTCAGCGCTCACCGGGGCCAATGTGACGGTGGGCGGCCAGCGCCAGCAGCTCGGCGCCGGGGCGCTCGCGGCGGGCGGTCTGGGCGAGGGCGTTTCGACCGCCGCCGATACCGTCTCCAAATATCTGATCGAACGCGCCGAGCAATATCAGCCGGTGATCGAGATGCCGACCGGCATCGATGTCGAGATCGTGTTTCTTGACGGCACTTATGTCCGCAACTGAGGGGTATCTCGTGATGTCATCGCATCTGTTGCTCACAGCCAGTCTGGGCGCAGCGGTCGCGGCAGCGGCGCTGGCGCTCAAGGCTTGGCACCGCCGGGCCGAGCGGCGGACGCCGGTCTGGTTCGCACTCACCGCCGTGCTGGCGACGTTTGGTTTTGCTGCGGCAGGATATGCGGCAGCAGAGCCCTCAGGCGCGTCTGTGCTTGCCGCGCTGAAGACCAGGCTACCCAAGACTGCGGTTTCTAAGATCGATTGCGAGCGGATCGGCTCGCTGTGCGAAGTCGTGGCAGGAGGCAACCTGTTCTATGTCGATCACAGCGCGCGCTACCTTATCGTCGGCCGGGTCTATGACATAGAGACGCGCCAGGATCTGACATCGGCGCGGCTGCTCGAGCTCGATCCTGACCGCATGATTGGCGGGGCGGTTGCCGCGCAGCGGCATGCCGATGCGGGCGAGGCGGCCAAGGTCAGCGCCGA
Source organism: Sphingomonadales bacterium (assembly GCA_038238515.1). Taxonomy (GTDB): domain Bacteria; phylum Pseudomonadota; class Alphaproteobacteria; order Sphingomonadales; family Sphingomonadaceae; genus Novosphingobium. The sequence goes on from JBBRXQ010000001.1 coordinate 41,674, forward strand.
TTATCCGATCCGTCCCGCGTCCCAGTTAGGGAAGGGGGGGCAGGCAGGGCAGGGGGGTCTGAGCCAAGTGTCGCTAGCGGCGCTGCCGCGTGATGGCGCGATTACTTGGGGCCGCGGTTCGCGAGGTGTCACGATCTTTACAGATTTTCGCTGCACCTATTGCCGTGCGCTGGTGAACGCGCTCGGCCAAATGGACGTGCGCGTCACCGAACGGCCCATCTCAGTACTCGGATCACGCGATATCGCCAACCGGGTCTATTGCGCCAAGGATCCGGCGCGTGCGGCCAAGGCCGCCTACGCGGGTGAGCCGCTCGCGGACGCCAAGTGCGACACCAGCGGACTTGATGCCAACGAGCGCTTTGCCCGCGCGCGGGGGTTCTCGGGCACGCCGGTCATCGTGCGCGGCGATGGCGCGGTCATCGAAGGCTATCGCCCGCGCGAGTTCCTCGAAACCTGGTTGAAAGGAGGACGCCCATGAACGAGCACGCCAACACCCCGCCAATTCCGCACGGGCCCGTCGCAGGCGGTGCAGCTGACTATGACAGCGTGCTTACCTCGCCCGAGATGGCGGCGCTCAATGCGCGGCTTGCGGCGCTGACCAGTGGCCGCGTTGCGGTCGGTCCGGACCCCGTTACGCGGCGCCAGGCCCGCGCCTTATGGCACGCGGCTCAAACGTTTACCGCCGCACCGGCCAATCGGCCAGTGCACGGCTTACCTCCCGGCCGCAGTGCCAAGGTTGGGCTACCTGATACCAGGCTTTCAAGCTCTGGGCGCGGGTTGGCTGCGTTGATGTTGTCGGCCGCTACGATATCAGGATGCACAACGTTTGGCGGCAACGTCAAAGGCGGGTTCGCCTGCCGCGCGCCCGATGGCATTTGCGCGCCCACCTCGAAGATCGACGATCAGGCGCTGGCGATGATCAGCGGGGGTGACGACGACCGAGTGCCTACGGGAATGGCGGGTCCCGGCACGCATGATGATCCTCGCTTCACGCCCACATCATCACGCCTGACGCGAACGAGCGAGAAAGTGCTGCGCATCGTGTTTCCGGCGCATGTTGACCGGCAGGGTCGCTTCCGCGAGGCCAGCGCCATTCATGCGGTCGTCGAACGCTCGGCGTGGGCCGGCCCAAGATACGAAGCCGCCTACAGCACGGCGGGGCAGGCGAGCGGCAACAGCTATGGTGCAGGCACCCGGTTTGCGACCGCAGGCGAAGAACCGAGCCTTGCCGAGATGGCGGCGGCATCTCCCGAGGTGGCATTTCCTGCCGGCGCACCCGAACCAGCGCCAGAATCTTTGGCAGAGACCACTGTTGGCCCCGCTGCGGCGGTTGCCGATCCCGGCGCGCCTAGCGCCGCTGCGGTCATGGCAGCGCGCCATAAAGGCCATGCGGCAAAAGTCGGGACCCTGAGAGTTCCACCCTCATTGTTCGCGCACCAGCACAAGCACGGTGCGCCCGGATCGCCTACCTCCACCGCGCTCGCCGGCCCAGCGCCCAAGGCTGCACTGGCGCACCCAGCGAGCGAGACGTCCCCGCCTTCTGCCGCGCTGCCGTCGTCCGCACCTGCGGCGCATGGGAAAGCCGCGCCTTCAGCTTCGCCGTTGCAGTCGATCCGCGATCAGGTGGGCACTATCTTTGCAGGCCATGCATTGGCGAAGCCTGCCGGCAACGCTGCAACTGCAACTGGACCTTCAGCAGCCGAGCACCCGGCCAACGGCCCGGCCGTGCTTCCAGTCTCTGAGGCCAGCCAATGATCGACAAGCTCTTCTCGATCTTCGATGGGATGATGGGCAGTGCGGGCAGGGCCGATGCCGCGCGGCCCGATGCCTCGGTGCCGATGCTTTCGCACTGGTTGCCCTATCGCAGCTACGATGCGGCAACGCAGATTTTTCACAACTCCGGCGCGCGCGAGATGGCGCTCGAGGTCTCGCCGCTGGTCGGCGCCGACGAGCGCACCGGTGATATCCTGACGCAGTTTTTTTCCGAAGGAATGCCCGCAGGCAGCTGCGTTGGGATCGTCAATGTCGCGACCTCGCGGATCGGCGCCAAGCTCGCTGAGTGGTTTGTGCCGCGCTATTCGGCAAGGGGCGTCTATGAGCGCATGGCCAAGCACCGCACTGACTACCTGTCGGACGGGGTGTGGGCATCGATGTCGGCCGATGCGCCATTTCACTTGCGCAGCTTCCGTTTGTTTGTCTCGATCGGGATCCCTGACGGCTCGGCGGTGACCGACGAAGAGCTGATCGCGATCCGCGACAGCCTGCGCTCGGCGCTGCTTTCGATCGAGGTGCCATCACGCCCGCTCGATCCGGTCGCGCTCTTGGCGTTGATCGATGACGTAACCTCGCCCACGACCGCGGCGGGCGATGATCCGGTCAGTTACAACGCGTTCGATCCGATCGCGGACCAGGCGGTGCGCCGCGATATGGAATTGGTTCACCGTCCCCACGCGATCGAGATCAAGACCGAGCGCCTGCGCGCAACCGGTGTCGACAAGGACGGCGTGCCTGAGATTGGCGAGATGTACCCGGATACCTTCGAGCTGCGCTGCTATTCCCCGCGCAACCTGCCGCCGCGCTGGGCGCCGTGGGACAATATGCGGCTCATCGGGGATATGTTTACCGACAAACTGCGCTTGCCATGCCCGGTGGTGACGTCGCTGAGCCTCGTCTTCCCGGACGAAAACGCGTCGTCGAACAAGGCCGCTTTCAAGTTCATGCGGACCTCGAGCCTTGCCGATTCGAGCTCGGCGCGGTTCCTGCCGCAGCTGAAGGATCAGCGGCGGGAGTGGGAATATGTGACCGAAGCGCTGCGCATGGGCAACAAGCTGGTGCGCGCGTTCTATTGCATCACCGCGTTCAGCCCGAAGGGCAAAGCCGACACCAACGAGCGCATCATCAAGTCGATGTACAAGGCTTGCGGGTGGGACCTCCACTCCGAGCGGCACATGCAGATGATGGGGTTCCTGACCTGCCTGCCGATGACGCTTGGCTCGGGGCTGGGCAAAGACCTCGAGCGCATGAAGCGGATGCGCACGTACATGACCTCGACCGCAGCCAATCTCGCGCCGATACAGGGCGAATATCGCGGCTCGAATATCCCGCACCTGCTGCTGGTTGGCCGGCGCGGTGAGCCATTCTTCTGGTCGCCGTTTGAGAATATGGCGGGCAACCACAATGTCTGTGTGTTCGGCAAGTCGGGTTCGGGCAAGTCGGTGGCACTGCAGGAGCTCAACGCTGCACTGTGCGGCGCGGGCGCGCATGTCATCGTGATCGATGATGGCCGCAGCTTCGAGCACTCGGCCAAATTACAGGGCGGCGCATTTGTCGAATTCACGCTCGCTAGCGGCTTTTGCATCAACCCGTTCTCGATGATCGATGCCGATGCGGCGGCCAATGATGATGACTACCGGCTCGATTGTCTCGCGATGCTCAAGGCGATGGTCAGCCAGATGGCGCGCCACGTCGACCGGCTCAACGATACAGAACGCGGGCTGATCGACGGCGTCGTCAATTCTGTTTGGAATGAGAAGGGCAGGGAGGGCTGCGCCGACGACGTGATTGCAGCTCTGCTTGCACAGGACAATGACTTGTCGCGCAGCCTGGCGACCTCGATGCGGCCGTTCTCGACGGCGGGCACATATGGCCAGTTCTTCAGCGGCGAGGCGACCTTCAAGCTCAACGCCGACCTCACGGTGTTCGAGCTTTCCGACTTGTCGAGCCGTGAGGAGCTGCGCGCGGTTGTCCTCACGGCAATCATGTTCATGTCCACCCAGGCGATGCGCAAGTTGCCGCGGGCCCGCGCCAAGGCGCTGATCATGGATGAGGCATGGCAGATGCTCAAAGGCGGCTCGATGGCCGACTTTGTCGAGAGCTACGCGCGCACCTGCCGCAAATACGGTGCCTCGCTCATCACCGCCACCCAGTCGCTCAACGACTACTACAAGTCGCCCGGTTCGATCGCCGCGCTCGAGAACAGCGACTGGTTCGTGGTCCTCCAGCAGAAGCCTGAATCGATCTCGGATTTCATGAAGCACGACCGGCTCGATATGTCGCCCGCGACCGAGACGCTGATGCGCAGCCTGAAGCGCAACGGCACCGAATATTCGGATCTGATGATCATGGGCCCTGAAACACTGGCGATCGGGCGGCTCGTGCTCGATCCCTATTCAGCGACGCTCTATTCGTCTTCGCCGCAGGTGTTCAGCAAAGTCCAGGCGCAGCTTGCAACCGGGTTGCCTATGGAAATGGCGATCGAGCGCGTCGCTTTCCCCGGCGATCCATCCAAGTGGAGCCACGCCGGCGAAGCGCCGCTGGCGCAGGCGGCAGAGTGAGCGTGCCCCTGCTTCTGCGCTGGTTCGATGCGCGGCCAGACACTGGCCCAGACGCAGGCAAGCTGATCGAGGTCAGTTTTCGCCTGCTGGGCTGGCTGGCGGTTTCGTTGCTGGCGGCAGCGGGGTTGTTCGTCGCCGTGTTCGCTGCGTTCGGCAATTTCACGCTCGATGGCTTCTTTCTCCATCTTGCCAATATTGCGAACCGGTATGGTTCAGCAGATGCGGCGCGGCGGGCGGCTTTTGGTGAGACGCTGCTGCTTGTTGGCGGGGCGGTGCTCGGCGCGGCGATGTTTCTGCGCCGCGCCAGCTTGGTCCAGATCTTTGTAAAGCGCGAAAAGGACTGAACATGGCAACTGACGCTGCACAATTGGATCTGGGTCTTCACCCCGTCGCCGCCCCCGAGCCGCCGAAGGTTGCAAGGGCAAGGACATTTGCCGGGCTTAGTCTCGTTCAGGCTCTACTGGGCGCGCTGCTGCTGCTCGCCGCGATTTGGGCGATGTGGACGACGCGCGAGGTGCTTGCGCTGCGCCAACACAAAGTCGTCTCGGTGCGGCTTGGCGAGCTCGTCAAC
>JBBRXQ010000002.1:0-36070 GCA_038238515.1 Sphingomonadales bacterium
CCGCAAGAATTTCAGTTTATAGTGGCCGCATGAAACTGCGAGATGTTCTAACGTGGGGGGCCGTGCTCAGCGTGATGATTGCGTCGCCAGTTGTGGCGCGGCACAGCGCCAGCCAATCGGTCGCCGCTTTTATCGCCAAGCGCGACAAATGCGATCATTTTCGCGGCGAGGAGGCTTATGACGAGGCGCGCGGACGCTTCATCGCGGCGCAAACGAAGCGATACTGCACGGGCACCGATCGCCACTTGAAAGCGCTGCGCATGCGCTATGCAAAGCATCCCAAACTGATCGCAAAACTCGCAGATTTCGAAGACAGCATCGAATAGCTTGAGCAGAGGGAAGGGGACGGAATGATCATTTTGATGTCCTCAGTGGGGGAGGGCGGCGAAAACCGCGTTCCCGATGTGCGCGCGGTGCAAGCTGCGCTGAACCGATCGGGCATCATCCTTGGGCCGGTGATGCTGCCCGAAACCGGATTGTGTAACCCCGCAACCATCGATGGCATTGTTCGTTTTCAGCAAAAACATCTTACGCCCATGATCGCCACGGGCTTGATTAAGCCCGGCGATGCAACGATCACGACACTTGAAGCGATTGATCGCAAGCCAGCGGTGCCAGTTATTGTTGATGCCAATCTGAGCGGCGCGACGTGGTGGCAGGCCAATCAGGCAAAGTTCCCCAACAGCAATGCTATTGCCGAACTCGATCCCGGCTTTCGAACCAAAGTGGAGAGCTTTCTCGCCGCGCTCGCCGCCGCGAATGCCACCGTGCGTGTGGCGGCGACGCGGCGCAACGCATCGCGCGCGGCGCTGATGCATTGGTCGTTCAAACTGTCGAAGGGCAAGGCCAAGGCTAAAGACATTCCCGCGATTGCAGGCTGCGATATCAACTGGGTGCACAGCGACGAAAAGGGTTCGCAAAAAGCGGCCAAGGAAATGGTCGATCTTTTTCAGATCGTGTTTCAGCCTTCGCTCAATTCGCTCCACATTCGCGGGCTTGCGGTTGATATGAACATTAGCTGGACCGGCACGCTAAGCATCGTCGATGGCAAAGGAGTGACGCGCGAAATCACCACGCCGCTTAGCAGCGCGTCGAACACCGATCTGCACAAAGTTGGCGCCAGCTATGGCGTGATCAAATTGCTGTCTGACAAGCCGCACTGGTCGAGCACAGGGCACTAATATGCAGCTAAGGGGAACTCGCGCATGACGACCGCCTATGACACTGTCGTCTATCCCAGCATGGTGTTCGAGCAGACGCACCCCGATCGGCTGCGCGCGCTGGCGCAAATTCACGGGCTGGCCGCGGCGGAAGTGGCAACCGCGCGCGTGCTCGAAATCGGGGGCGGCGATGGGCTAAACCTGATCGCGCTGGCCGCGGCTTATCCCGGCATGACATGTCGGGGCTTTGATCTTGCCGAAACTGCGGTCACCCGCGGCCGCGAATTGATCGCCGCTGCGGAGCTAACCAATATCGAGCTGCAGGTTTGCGATATCCTCGATGCTAGCGAGCAGTATCCGGCGGGCGGATTTGACTACATCATCGCGCACGGGGTCTATGCGTGGGTGCCCGAACCAGTGCGGGCCGCAATCATGGCACTGATCGGGCATGCGCTGGCCCCCGATGGAGTGGCGTTTCTAAGCTACAATGCCATGCCCGGCGGCTATATTCGCATGATGATGCGCGACATGCTGATGCACGCGCTCAATGGAACCGAGGGGATCGACGAAAAGATTGCGATCACGCACCAATGTCTTGAGCTGTTTTCCAAGCAGCGCGACGGGGATGATCCGGTGGTCACCGCGCTTCGCCGCCAGGCCGAATCCATGCTTGAGCGGCCCGACAGCGTGCTGTTTCACGATGAGCTTGGCGGAGTGTTTGCGCCGCAACGGCTCACCGATGTTGTGGCTGCTGCCGGTCAGCATGGGCTTGCATTCCTTACCGATGAAGCGGGGGCGGGGGTCAACCTTGATGGTTTTCTGCCCGATGGCGTTGCCCCAAAAGGTGATCTGGATGCGCTGGTCGTGCGCGCTGCGCAGGCCATCGATTACGCCTCGGTGCGGTTTTTCCGGCAAAACCTGTTCGTCCGCAACGGGCGCAAACCGCTCCGGGTGTTCGATGCCAAAACGCTCGACGGACTTTGGATGTCGTGCTCGCTCAAAAAGGAGGATGACGCGTATCGCAGTGGCCGGGCGACCTTCAAACTGAACGACGACGAGATGTCGCGCATGATCGACATCGTTTCGGCGCACTCGCCGGAACGCTTTCCCTTTGCAGAAAAGGTCCTCGATCCAGATCGGCGGCGGACGCTGCTCGATCTGTTTGCGCGCAGCTATATCCGCTTTCATCAGGGCCCTGCCCCGTTTTCGCTGAGTGCCGGAACCATGCCTAAGGTTAGCCCGCTGGTGCGCGCGTTGCTTCAAGACAATCAAACGCAGGTGGCAACGCTCGACCATAAAATCGTGTCTATTGAACAGGCCGAATTGAAAGCTTTGCTTTTAGCGGCGGACGGGACTCGGACGCTGGCAGATATCGCCGCGTTGCCGGACTTGCCGTTTCCAGCGGAGCACATTGAGGCCGCGCTCGATGCCGCGGCGCGGCGTGGCTTGCTGGTTTGAAACGCTTTCCGACCGAGGCTGTGTAAAAACGCCATTTCATGTTATATCTATCCCTGATTTCGGGGGGCTTGCGGATGGGCCGTTTCGTTGAAGAGCAAGGCCGTCGGCAGGATTCTCTGCTGCCAGCATCGCTTGACGATTATGTCTATGAGGACAATCCGGTCCGGGTAGTCGAGGCATTTATGGGCGAGCTGGATTTTCCGACGCTAGGTTTTGCCGGAAAGACGCCCGCGCAAACAGGGCGGCCCGCGTACCACCCTTCGACGATGCTCAAGATCTATCTTTACGGCTCCCCGACACCCGAGGAGCCGTCTTGGTCTGATTTCCGTGCGCTCGGCGAGAGTGATTGCGTCTTCGATATCCATGCAGAGGTAGCGAACGATATTCTCGATATTGGTGTGACCAAGCAGGTTCTGTAAGGCGCATATGGTGTCAGTTGCTTTGTAGATCAGCGACGCCTTCGCTCAGCACACCGAGTGCGTTTCGTATACCGACACGTGGAGACCTAAGGTGACTACTTACCCGTGAACCAATCGGGCATATTGGCGGATGCTAAGCTGGCGGGAAACAAGCAATGGTTGCAGATTAACCTTTCAATCGTTGCGCTAAGCCTGCGGTAACGAACCACACTTCATCGGCGGCGCGAGCAATTGTCTGATTGAGCCAGCCCGCCTCATCCCTAAACGTGCGTGCAAGGACATTGTCGGGTACAATCCCTTGGCCCACTTCATTGCTGACCAAAATAACCGTGCCTGCAGCGTTCTTTAGGACGGTCGTAAGCTTCGATGTGGCCTCCGCAATGTCATGATCGCCCAGCATCAGATTGCTCAGCCAGAGGGTGAGGCAATCAACCAGAATTATTCTGCCATTGCCCTGATGCAAAGCGAGCGCATCGCTTAGATCGAGTGGGCATTCAATCGTCTGCCAGCGCGGGCCGCGATCCGATTGGTGCCGTGTGATCCGCTCGGTCATCTCGGCATCGAAGGCTTGCGCTGTTGCGATGTAAACAAGGTCACTGTCACAATCTTCGGCGAGGCGCTGCGCAAAGCTGCTTTTGCCAGATCTTGCGCCGCCCATCACCAATGTGACTTTCGCTGAATCCACCTTCATCCTTGCCTTTGCTGCTCCGCTGCATCATACGCGGCGCAGCGACAGGTTCTCAGAGATGAGATGAAAAGGGAAGCCGGAAGTGGATTATCCATAATCCGGCGCTGCCCCCGCAACTGTGATCGGCGAGTGTGCGTTCCACATGCCACTGGATGGCTAGTCTGCAAAGATTAGCGTCTGGGAAGGCGGAGCGGATATGATGACCTGAGAGCCAGGAGACCTGCCAGTCGCGGTCGTTCTATCGTGCGGACGGGGTGTGCCGGGTGATGATCGAGGATTTCCTCGCGTGACGACTTGGTTTGGGTCGCGCGCGGTGGGATTGCTCTCATCCGCATGCTTGCTGTCGTTCGGCCCTTTTTGATGTTGATCAATAAGGGGTTTCTCACGTGCAAGTTTCCAAAATTGTTCTACTGGCTGCGGCGATAGCGTCGCCATCCATCGCCCATGCTGAAGACAGCAGCAGCGATATCATTATTGTCACTGCAAGCCGAGGTGCGCAGCCGCTCTCAAAGACTGGCCAATCCGTTACCGTTATCACAGCCGAAGAGATTGAGACTCGGCAATCTAATGCGGTCGCCGATCTGCTCCGCACGGTTCCCGGGGTTACGTTCACCCGCAATGGTGGGCTTGGCACCAGCACATCGGTGAACATTCGCGGCGCGGACAGCGACCAGACCGTAGCCCTGATCGATGGCGTGAAGCTGAACGATCCATCCTCAACTGGCGGCGGTGTTGATTTTGGCAATCTGCTCACTGGCAATATCAGCCGGATCGAAGTGGTGCGCGGATCGCAATCGGTGCTGTGGGGCAGCCAAGCCATTGGCGGCGTGGTGAACATCATCACCCGCGAACCAACCAAAGACCTGACCTTCAATGCACAGGCTGAATATGGCTGGCGCAAAACGGGGCAAGTGGTCGGCAATGTATCTGGCAAGTTCGGCCCTGTTTCAGCGAGTATTGGTGCGGGCTATCTCCGATCTGATAGCATATCGACATACAATGAGGCGCGCGGAGCAACCGAGCGCGACGGCTATAAAAATTATGGCGCGAATGCTAAATTCAACATCGCCCTGTCTGATGCGATTTCGGTTGATCTGCGCGGGCGCTATTCGAATGGGAAGGCGGGTTTTGATGCTGTTTATATCCCTGCGGATTCAAGCGAAACAGCACAGACAGAGGAGCTGGTTGGTTACGCTGGCCTCAACATCGCGCTGTTCGGTGGCCGGTTCCATAACCGCTTTGCTTACGCCTACACCAATACTGCGCGCGAAAACCTTGATTTGAGCGGAGCAACGCCATTCCAGACATTCGACGCCAAGGGCAAGAACGGGCGGCTCGAATACCAGGGCAGCTTTGACGTTACGGAAGGTTACGCGCTGACCTTTGGCGCGGAAAACGAGAAATCATCCTACCTTTCCTCCAGTTATGGTGGTCCGGTCGAGCGCGCGAATGCCCGGTTGAACAGCGTCTATGCTCAGCTAACTGCAACCCCGGTCACCGGCCTGACCCTGACCGCAGGTGGTCGCTACGACGATCACAATACGTTTGGCGGGAGAGCCACATTTGCGGCAAATGGCGTCTACAGTCCCAACGATGGCACAACCACGATCCGCGCCAGTTATGGTGAAGGTTTCAAAACCCCATCGCTTTTCCAATTGTTCAGCGATTATGGAAACAAGACGCTGAAACCAGAAACGTCACAAGGCTGGGATGCCGGCATCACGCAACGGCTTTTGAATGGCGCGATTGAAGCGGGGGCGACATGGTTTCACCGCGAAACCAGCAATCAGATTGTGTTTATCGGCTGCGGCGCCCAGACTGGGATTTGTATCAATCGCCCGGACGGAACATATGATAATGTTGCCCGCACCCGCGCTCAGGGGCTTGAGGTCAGTCTGGCACTAAAGCCCGTCGAAGCGCTGACTATTCAAGCAAATTACAGCTTCATCGACGCGAAAAACCGCGCCAACGGGCTAACTTTGGCCCGGCGACCAAGCCAGAGCGTCAACGCATCAATTGATTACAGATGGGCTGTCGGTCTTGAAACAGGCGCGACAATTACGCATGTCGGCAACAGTTTTGACAACGCATCAAACACGCGCCGCCTCCAAGGCTATGTTCTGGTCGATCTTCGTGCGAGCTACCCCATTACAAAAGGCGTTTCGCTTTACGGCAGGATCGAAAATCTGTTCGATGAGCAGTATGAAACCATTTTTCGCTATGGAACGCCGCGCCGTGCCGCTTATGCGGGCGTTCGGCTTGCTCTTTGACAACGATTGATACCTTGAGCCCCCATGCTGCGTTGATGTGGCATGGCGGACAGACAGAGGCGGCGGCGCAGCTTTACCCGGCTGCGCCCCGCCCTTGGCTGGACCTTTCCACTGGCATAAGCCCGTGGGCCTATCCGGTGGAGGGCATCGCACCGCATCTATGGCACGCGCTACCTTCATCCTCTGCGCTGAAAGAGCTGGAACTTGTGGCAGCCAAGCTGTTTGGCTTGAACGACCCTGACCAGATTGTTGCTGTGCCCGGCAGCGATATCGCCATTCGCCTGCTCGCCCGGCTTTTGCCCGCCGAGCGGGTCGCCATGATCGGCCAAGGCTATTCTGGATATCGCACCGCGTGGCCCGGCGCTTGCACACTGCCGTTTGAAGAGGCACGTAATGCCGATCTGATGGTATGCGCCAATCCAAACAACCCAGATGGCACGGTGATCGAAGCCCGGCATATCCAGCGATTGCGCAACTTGCGCATTGTGGATGAAGCTTTTGCCGATGCGATGCCGCAGGTCAGCATATTGCCGCATCGCAATGGCGCAATCGTGCTGCGGTCGTTTGGGAAATTCTATGGCCTTGCCGGTGTTCGGCTGGGCTTTGTTGTTGCTGATAAGCCGCTGATCCGGGAAATGCGGGGCCTGCTGGGGGATTGGCCTATTTCTGGGCCTGCCATCGCCATCGGAACAGCCGCTTATCGCGATAATGCATGGCAGGATCTGCAGCGGCAACGGCTTGTACAGGGCAGTGCGCGCTTGGCTGCGTTGCTGGTGAGCCACGGGCTTAACGATGCAGGCGGCACCGCAAATTTCAGACTTTGTAGGGTTTCGGATCACTCCCCCGATGCCGCAAGCTTGTTTGTCCATCTTTGCCAAGAGGGCATATTGGTGCGCCCATTTATCGACCGGCCGGGCCAGCTGCGATTGGGAATTCCCGGCACGGAAGCAGATTGGGCAAGACTGGCAGCAGCCTTGCAGGCTTGGAGCACGCGAAATGACTGAAGAGATTGATCACACAGTTCACAACGAACGCATGAAAAAGCTGAAGGTCGCGCGGGATAAGATACAGGCGCGCAAAACCATCGAGCGCGGGCTGCTGATTGTTCACACCGGCAATGGCAAGGGCAAATCGTCCTCCGCCTTTGGCATGGCGATCCGCAGCATCGGCTGGGGAATGAAAGTCGGCATCCTGCAATATGTGAAAGGCAGCTGGGAAACCGGCGAAAAGTCTTTTTTTGCAGCCAACCCTGATATGCTGACATTCGATGTGATGGGCAAAGGCTTTACTTGGGACACGCAAGACCGCGCCCGCGATATTGCCGCGGCGCGGGCGGCGTGGGAGCGATCAAAGGAACTGATCCTTGATCCGGCCTATGACTTCATCATCCTCGATGAGCTCAATATCGTGCTGCGCGATGATACGCTGCCCATTGCCGAGATTGTGGCGTTTTTGAAAGATCGCCCGATGGAAAAGCATATCTGCATCACCGGGCGCAATGCCAAACCCGAGCTGATTGAAATCGCCGATCTGGTCACAGAATTTGGCGAAGTGAAACACCCGTTCAATGCCGGATTTATGGCGCAGAAGGGCGTCGAATATTGATCCGCAATGCTGCCCTATTTGTGCTGCTGCTCGCAAACACAGCGCTACTCGCCGGATGCGGGCAAGCTGACGGGCGGGCGGCATCCACAACCGGCACCCGGCCCCAGCGGATCGTCTCAATGAACCCTTGCGTTGATGCGGTGCTAATGGAAATTGCGGACCCAGCACAGATCGCGGCAATCAGCCATTATTCGCAAGACCCGCGCGCCACCTCGATCCCGCTTGAGCAGGCGATGCGCTATCGCGCAGTGCCTAGCTCGGCTGAGGATGTGGTCAGCGAAAAGCCTGATCTGGTGATCGCTGGGCCGCATGCGTCACTCCAGACGGTCGCCGCGCTCCAGCGGCTCGGCATTCCCCTGATGCAATTGACCGTTCCGGAGAGCGTAACCGAGAATAAGGCCCAGATTACCGAGATTGCGGAGCGGATTGGCCGCAGGAATGCGGGCGCTGCGCTCAATGCACGGATCGATGCCGCGATATCTGCGGCCCGCTGGCAAGGCGCGCCCATTCCCGCTCTTATTTGGCAAGGTAGCGGCCTCGTGCCCGGTAAAGGCACGCTTGCCGACGAGCTGATGTCGCGCACCGGATTTCGCAATATCAGCCGCGACATGGGCCTCAAAAAATGGGACATTCTGCCGCTTGAGGGCTTGTTAACCGATCCCCCAGCGGTCCTGTTGGCGGGACAAGCCGACATGGGCGCGGGCAGCGGTGACGGGAACCGAATGCTGAGCCACCCCGCTCTCGTCAAAGCGGGCAGGCGCATCAAGATCGCGCAATTCCCCTCAAACCTGCTGCATTGCGGCGGGCCAGTTATCATCCGATCGGTTGAACGATTGGCGGCGGTGCGGCGCGATTGGAAACCATTGCGATGACATCAAACGGGGGGACATTGAGTGCTGCAAAACTGAACGCCGCACTGTCCGCCGCGCTGATCGCGGTGATGCTGGTATCGTTGATGGCCGGTCGAGCGTGGGTACCCTTCGATCACTGGTTATCGGGCGATCTGCAATCGCTGATTGTCATGGAATTGCGCCTGCCCCGCGCCTGTGTCGGAGTGATCGTGGGCGCGAGCCTTGGCATGGCGGGGGCGGCGATGCAGGGCTATCTGCGCAATCCGCTAGCCGATCCGGGGCTGTTCGGCGTATCGTCTAGTGCCGCGCTTGGCGCTGTTGTATCCCTCTATTTCGGCTTTGCTGTGTCGGCGTGGCTACTGCCAATTTTCGCCTTGATCGGCGCGGGGCTTGGTATGATGGCACTGGCGTTGCTGGCGGGGCGATCTGGCAGCATGATCCTGTTCACGCTATCCGGCGTGATCCTCTCCAGCCTTACAGGCGCGCTAACCAGCCTGCTCATCAGCCTTGCGCCAACACCCTTCGCTTCGTCCGAAATCGTTAACTGGCTGATGGGTGCGCTGATGGATCGCAGCTGGGACGATGTGCGCATTGCCTTGCCTGTTTCGGTGGCGGGGATGGCAGCATTGTTGTGGGCGGCACGATCGCTTGACGCACTGACGCTGGGCGAAGCAGCCGCGCGCACTCTGGGAGTTAATATGGTGCAGCTGCAATGGCTGATGGTTATTGGCGTTGGCCTGACCGTTGGCAGTTCGGTTGCGGTGGCGGGCATCATCGGCTTTGTCGGGTTAATCGTGCCCCATCTGGTGCGGCCGCTCGTGGGCCATCAGCCATCGGCGCTCCTTATTCCATCGGCGCTGGCCGGTGCCTTGCTCGTGGTGCTCGCCGATTGTGTGGTGCGAATTCTCCCATCCACTTCCGAAGTGCGTTTGGGCATCGCTATGGCCAGCTTGGGCACACCGTTCTTTATGATGCTGATGTTCCAAATGCGCCGAGAAGTAGCATGAGCGGGGCGGCGTAATGGCTTTGCGGTTTGACCATCTCTCACTTGCGCTTCGCGGACGGCCAGTGCTGCGCGATGTTAGCGGGGTTATCCGGCCCGCCTGCGTCACGGTGATTCTTGGCGCGAATGGGGCGGGGAAAAGCACGCTGCTGTCTTGCCTTGCCGCGCTGCGCACCCCCGATAGCGGCGCGGTGACGCTCGATGATGAACCTGTGATTGGCATCGCGCCGATGGAGCGCGCCCGCCGGATCGGCTTGCTGCCGCAGCAAGGCGACATTCATTGGGACGTGAATGTGCGGGCGCTGGTAGCGCTCGGGCGTTTGCCTCATCATGGCCGCTGGGGGCGCGGCCCGGCAGATGAAGCTGCCATCGACGAAGCAATGGAACAGACCGATTGCGCCCGCTTTGCAGCCCGCAAGGCGCAGCGCCTCTCTGGCGGAGAGCAAGCGCGCGTGCTGCTGGCGCGGGTGCTGGCGGGAAAGCCCGATTGGGTGCTCGCCGATGAACCGCTCGCCAATCTTGATCCAGCGCATCAATTGGACGCCATAAGCTGTTTTCGCGCAGCCGCGACTGCCGGGGCGGGTGTGGTGCTGGTGTTGCATGATCTGACGCAAGCGGCCCGAATTGCCGATTATCTTATCGTAATGAAAGAAGGCGGTATTATCGCCTCCGGCGCATCGGTGGATGTGTTGACACCCGAAGTGCTGCAACTTGCTTATGGCGTTCGTGTTCATATCGGGCAGGATGATACTGGCGCGCCGGTGATCGCCCCGATCGCCCGCATATGACCAGTGCCAGCCATCCTGATCAGCTTCTTGCGGCGCTTATGCTCGAAGCGGTGTTTGGCTATCCTGCTTGGCTGCTGGCGCGCATCGGCCATCCGGTAATGTGGGCTGGATGGATGATCGGAACGATGGACAAGCGCTGGAATCATGCGCCTTTTGCGCGTGCTACCGGCGTCGCGGCGGCGATTGTATTGTTGGCAGCTGGCGGCGCGGCAGGGCTATTGATCGAGAAGTTGGCAAGCGGATGGTTTGGCATAACCGCGATCATCCTGATCGCCACGACCGGGCTTGCGCAGCGCAGCCTGCACGATCATGTCATTGCTGTTATCCGTCCGTTAGTCGCGGGCGAACTGGGAGCGGCCCGCACCGCGCTTGCCCGCATTGTCGGACGAGACACCGCAGCGCTAGAAGGCTCGGGGATAGCCTCGGCAGCCACCGAAACGCTGGCGGAAAGCTTTTGCGATGGCATAGTCGCCCCCACATTTTGGTTTCTGATCCTGGGGCTGCCGGGCTTGTTCGTATTCAAGACGATTTCGACGGCTGACAGCATGATCGGCCACCTTGATACGCGCTATCGCGACTTCGGCTGGGCCTCCGCCCGGCTGGACGATGCGATGAACTGGCTGCCCGCGCGGCTGGCGGGCGCGATGATCTGTGTCGCGGGAGGCGGCGGCTGGCGCATACTGAGGCGCGATGCCCGCAATCACCTCTCGCCCAACGCCGGATGGCCAGAAAGCGCGATGGCAGGCGCCTTGGGTGTGCGCCTCGGCGGCGGCGCGGCTTATGATGGGGAGTGGATTGCGCGCAAAACGTTGGGCGATGGCGCCCCACCCACCGTGGCCGACATTCAGCGCGCCATGGCCATTTACCGCCGCGCCTGCGCCTTGCTATGGCTCAGCGTCGGAGGCGTTGCATGGCTGCTGTAATGCTTCAGGGCACCGGTTCTGACGTTGGCAAATCCGTGTTGGTCGCCGGGCTGTGCCGCTTGTTGACCAATCGCGGCATGAAAGTGCTGCCGTTCAAACCTCAAAATATGTCGAACAACGCCGCCGTTACGCCCAGTGGCGGCGAGATAGGCCGGGCGCAGGCGTTGCAGGCACTGGCGTGTCGCGCGCCGCTGTCAGTTGATATGAACCCGGTGCTACTCAAGCCTCAGTCTGATCGCTCGGCCCAAGTGGTGGTCCATGGTAGAGTACATGGCACGCTAGGGGCGGAATATTATCGCAGCCGCAAGGGCGAGTTGCTCGAAGCCGTGTTGGCTTCCTATCACCGCCTGCGCAGCGCGGCCGACATTGTCGT
Source organism: Sphingomonadales bacterium (assembly GCA_038238515.1). Classification (GTDB taxonomy): domain Bacteria; phylum Pseudomonadota; class Alphaproteobacteria; order Sphingomonadales; family Sphingomonadaceae; genus Novosphingobium. The sequence goes on from JBBRXQ010000002.1 coordinate 11,539, forward strand.
CGTGGAAGGCGCAGGCAGTCCGGCGGAAATCAACCTGCGTGAAGGAGACATTGCCAATATGGGCTTTGCCCGCGCCGCCAGTGTTCCGGTTGTTCTGGTCGGCGATATCGATCGCGGCGGGGTGATTGCCTCTATCGTCGGCACAAAGGCAGTGATTGAGCCTGAAGACGCGGCAATGATTCGAGGATTTTTGATCAACAAATTTCGCGGTGATGTCTCGCTGTTCGATGATGGCTATGCCGCGATTGCAAAGCGTACTGGATGGGAAGGCCTTGGTATTATTCCTTGGATTTCTGCGGCCAGAGCGCTTCCAGCAGAGGATGCGGTTACGCTGCAAACCCCAAACATGGCGGGCGGCGGCGATATGGAAATTGCTGTGCCAATGCTGTCTCGCATCGCCAATTTCGATGATTTCGATCCGCTGGCGAATGAACCCGGTGTGCGGCTGACGATGGTGCCGCCGGGCAGCCCAATCCCAGCAAGCGCCGCACTCATTGTCATCCCCGGCACAAAGGCGACGATCGCAGACCTCAAATTCTTGCGCGCGCAAGGCTGGGACATAGACATCGCCGCGCATGTCAGGCGCGGCGGCAGAGTGCTTGGCATTTGCGGCGGGTATCAGATGCTGGGCCGCAGCGTTGCCGATCCAGAGGGGGTGGAAGGCTTGCCCGAAACGATCGACGGCCTCGGTCTTCTGCCGGTCGATACGGTGATGCAGGCAGGCAAAACGCTGCGCGAGGTGGAAGGCGTCAGAATTGGCGATGGCTCACGCTTCCGGGGCTATGAAATCCATGCTGGGGTCACATCAGGCACCGCCCGCCCGCTGCTTCGCATGGCCGATGGCCGCGATGAAGGCGCTTTAAGCGCCGACGGACGTATCGCTGGCTGCTACATCCATGGCTTATTCAATCTTGCAAGCCAGCGGCGCGGCTGGATTGATGGTGCATCAAACGGCGTCGATCAGGATGCAGCAGTCGATGCCGCACTGGATGAACTGGCCGCAGCGCTGGAACGTCATGTCTCGGTAGACCGGCTGCTCGCCATTGCCGGACAGGCGGCATGACAAGTCCCGCATTCACGACCAACTTTGCGGAACAGCTCGATCAGTTGCTGATCTGGCGGCGCGATGTGCGGCATTTTCAGACGCGCCCGATTGAGGAGGGCCTTCTCGATAAATTGCTTGATCTGGCGTGTCTTGCGCCTTCGGTTGGCAACAGCCAGCCGTGGCGGTTCGTGCAAGTGGTATCGCCCGAACGTCGTGCGGCGATCATTGCCCATGTAGATGCCCAGAATGCGCAAGCAGCAGCGCTTTATCACGATGCGACACGCGCCCAATATGATGCGCTAAAGCTGCATGGCCTAATCGAGGCGCCCGCACACATTGCGGTATTCTGCGATATGGAGCCTGAGGAAGGGCGCGGCCTTGGCCGCCAGACCATGCCCGAAACATTGAGCTATTCCGCCGTGCTGGCGATCCACACACTATGGCTCAGCGCGCGCGCACGCGGGGTTGGCTTGGGCTGGGTATCAATCCTTGATCCGCATGCCATCGCGCAGCTTCTGGATATCTCGCCAGATTGGCGCTTCATCGGCTATTTGTGCCTTGGCTATCCGATTGAGGAGGCGAGCGTGCCAGAACTTGAACGGCGCGGTTGGCAAGCGCGCACGGCCTCAAAACAAACAAGGTTCACACGCTGATGCTAACGCCAGAGGCTATCGATGCCCATCTGGATGGGCTCGCCAAACCGCAAGGTAGCCTTGGCCGGCTAGAGCGCGTTGCCGCTCGGCTGGCACTTACCCAGCAAAGCCTCCGCCCTCAGACCCGCCCGCGCCGAATTGTGCTGTTTGCAGGCGATCATGGCGCCGTGAACAGCGGTGTATCGGCATGGCCGTCCGCCGTCACGACCGCGATGATGGCCACAATTGCACGCGGCAGAGCGAGCAGCAACGCGCTGGCGCGTGCAGCGGATTGCGATCTGCGCTTGGTCGATATGGGCAGCATTACGCCGCTTTCGCCGCCCCATCCGCCCTTCCTGATAGAGCGACGGATTGCGCCTGGCACGGCCGATCTTGCCTGCGGCCCAGCGATGAGCGCTGCTCAGTTTGACGCGGCTTGGGATGCCGGCGCGGCAGAAGCGCGAACATCGCTTGCGCAAGGGTATCGTGTATTGCTCGCCGGAGAGATGGGCATCGGCAATACTACCGCCGCCGCCTGCCTAACGGTGCTGCTTACTGGCGCCGATCCTGTCATTGCAACCGGCAAAGGGGCAGGTGCAGACGATGCCATGCGCGCGCACAAACTTGCCATCGTGGCAAGCGCAGCCGCGCGGGAACAGGGCAAGCTCGCCTCGCATCCAAAGTCCGCGATCGCTGGTCTTTGCGGGTTTGAGATTGCTGCAATGGCGGGCTTTTATGCTGCGGCGGCGCAGGCTGGGGCTACGATTCTGCTCGACGGCTATGTCACCACCGCCGCCGCACTGATCGCGCACCACCTCTCTCCCGGCACAGCGAACCAAATGATCGCAGCGCATCTTTCCGCCGAACCAGGACACCGCGTTGCACTCGCTGCGCTGGGCCTTGAACCCCTGCTCGAATGGGAAATGAGGCTGGGCGAAGGCACCGGCGCGCTCACTGCTCTGCCCCTGCTCGATGCTGCGGCCGCGCTGCTTAGTGATGTGGCGACATTGGCTGAGGTCATCGGATGAGCCGCTGGTGGATACCGCCTCTGATGGCGGTTCAATTCCTCACCCGCCTGCCAGTGCCGGGATTGAATGGGCTCAATGCTCAAACCGCAAAAGCCGGATTGGCCCGATCGGTGGTTTGGTTCCCGGTCGTCGGCGCCTTGGTGGGCGCGATTACAGCGGGAGTAATTCTGTTATCAGAACAATTCTGGCCCCGCGCAGTCGCTGTCGTGTTCGCCCTGATTGTTGAGGCGCGCCTAACCGGTGCGTTTCATGAAGATGCCGTCGCCGATTTCTGCGATGGCTTTGGCGGCGGTATGACCCCGCAGCGTATCCATGAAATCATGAAAGACAGCCGGATCGGCAGCTATGGTGCGGTCGGGCTGGGGCTCGCACTGGCATTGCGCGCAAGCCTGCTGATCGCGCTGCCGACCCCGCTGATATTACCTGCTTTGCTTGCGTCCGCCAGTTTTGGACGGTGGATGGCGGTGGCTATTATGGCGACAATCGAACCGTTTCAGCCATCAGGTGAGCCCGCAAACGGGCTAGGCAAAGATGTTGGCTCCCGCACCAGCGCCGCGCAATGGCTGGCGGCAAGTGGGCTGACACTGCCCTTTTTAATGCCGCTCGTGTGGTCGCGCGCTGGTGCTGTCTGCCTGGGATTGGGCGCGAGCGCGCTGTTCCTGTTGTGGTTTCATCGTTTCCTGAAGAGCCATCTTGGCGGAGTGACGGGTGACTGCCTGGGCTTTGCGGTCTATCTGGGCCAAATCCTGATGCTGCTGGCTGCGACCGCACAGATGCTATGATGTTGCTATGACGTTGCTATGATTTTGCATCTTGTTCGCCACCCGCCAGTGGCGAAAGACTGGCAGAGCCGCTGCTATGGTCAAGGTGATCCAGCCTTGTCGCGCGCCGGACAGGCGATGGTGATGCCGCTCGTCAATGCGCTTGCCGCGCTAAACCCAAACATCATTATCCACAGCGACATGAAACGAACCCGGGCAATTGCAACCCCGCTGGCGGCGAAACTTGGGATCGCGCCAATCGCCGAGCCGCTTTGGCAAGAACGCGATTTCGGCGATTGGGAAGGACGGCGTTGGACCGCGATCTACCGTGAAACCGGCAACGCGATGGACGGGATGATCGACGATCCCGAGCACTTTCGCCCCGGCGGCGGGGAAACGACGGCCGAGCTTGTAAGGCGCATCAAGAGAGCGCTTCAAGCTTTGCACGACGCCCGCTCTGCTGTGGTTGTATCTCATGGCGGGCCGATCGCTTGTCTAAAGCTCATTCTCAAAGGCTTGGCGTTTGCTCAGTTGGCCAAGATGATCCCGAAAACCGGTGAAATTATTTCGATTAATGTCCGTCGCGATGCAAAGGCACGGTTAGCATCCTGATCTGCCCCCCGCTGAGTGGGCCAGAATGAGAACGCCTGTAACAAAGGCGCCCTTTTATACCGGTGGCTAGCCCCTTTCGATACCGGCGTTGACAATCGAAACTGGGCGCGTTGCCGAACGGCTGATTTCCGGAGCTGCGATGGCGGCTTCTGGAAGAGGCAGACATTCTTCTCTGGCCGGAAATGGCCGATTGCGGCCGGCAGCGGGATCGACAAGAAATGGCACTTTTCTGGCGTTCCCAAGCCATGGGTCGAACGGCTGGATTTGTTAGAAGCCGTCACTGCCCCGATCGGGCTGTGAATATCGGCTATTCGAGGTTCTTTTCCCGAAACTCGACATTCACTCTGACTGGACGACGCAAATCAACCGGTTGCCGGCAAGCGTGGGTGCACAGAGCGATCCCGCTCAAGCACGGAACTCAAACCGTGCCTAGCAAACCCGGCCCGTCAGGTTGCGGCCAGACCTACGCTTAAGGGTCAAACCTAGATGGGCCATATCGGGATATTTTCGGTAGCCATTAACAACCATTAATACGGCCCCTCGCCGCAGTTGCCCCGTCTTTTCATGAGGCACACAGCCCGACCGCCGCGGACATTGCGGACCGTAAATGGTTCAAATGTCTCGAAGCGGTCGCAAGCGCATCAAGGTGGGGTGACATGGAAGCATTCAGCAGGTTTATCGTGGCGAACCGGCGGATCGTCTTGGTGCTGACGCTGGTGCTGACCGCCATTTTCGGTGCCCAGCTCCGCAATCTCACCGTGATCGTCGACGCCGACGAGCTGCTCCCCCGCGACCACCCCTTCGTCGAAGTGACCGAGCGCGTGCAAGAACTTTTCGGCAATCGCTACACGGTCGTGATCGGCATCACTCCCAAGGGCGGCGATGTCTGGCAGCCCGCAGTGCTCGACAAGGTGCTCACGATAACCGATCGGCTGGCGGCGACGCCGGGTGTGACGCGGGCGAACCTGCAGAGCCTCGCTGCGCCCCGCGCCAAGGACATTTCCGGCAATGCCGAAGGATTGCTGGTCTCGCGTCTGCTCGATCACGTTCCCGCCGATGCTGCCGAGGCAGGGGCAATCCGGACACGGCTGCTCGCCAACCCCGCTTACAAGGACGTGCTGGTCGGCCGCGACGAGCGCACGGCAGCGATCTTCGTCGAGTTCCAGAAGGACCCGCGCGGCTTTGGGCACGTCATGGAACAGGTGAACGCCGCGATCGATCCCTCGCGCAGCGACGACGTGTCGATTGCTGTGGCCGGACAACCCGTGTTCCTCGCCAATCTAGAGACGTTCTCCAAGCGCATGGCCTGGCTGCTGCCGATTGCCATTCTGCTGATCGGGCTGGTCCACCTCGAGGCGTTCCGCACCGTGCAAGGCCTGATCCTGCCGCTGGTCACCGCGGTGCTGGCGGTGGTGTGGTCGCTCGGCATCATGACCTTTGCGGGCGTGCATCTCGATCCGTTCAACAACGTCACCCCGATCCTCATCCTCGCGGTGGCAGCGGGACATTCGGTGCAGATGCTCAAGCGCTATTACGAGGAGTTCGACCGGGCGAGCGCAACCGATATGCTGACCCCGCGCGAGGCAAGCCTGGCGGCGGTGATCGCTTCGATGGTGCGCGTCGGGCCGGTGCTGATCGCGGCTTGCCTGATCGCCGCGCTCTCGTTCCTCTCGCTCGTCGTGTTCGACATTCAGGCGATCCGCACCTTCGGGGTGTTCTGCTGCCTCGGCATCCTCTCTATCATTGTCGTCGAGATGACCTTCACCCCGGCGCTACGGGCGATACTGCCCCCGCCCGCCCCGGAAGAGGCCGATGCGGAAAAGGCGATCACCACGTGGGACCGCCTTGCCGCCATGCTCGCCGCACAGGTCATCACCCCCCGCCGCCGCGGCCGCGTATTCGTCGGCGCGCTGGTTTTCGCGCTGGTGATGGGTCTCGGTGCGGGTCAGGTGCGCATCGACAACAGCCTGCGCAGCTTCTTCGCAGAAGACCTTCCAGCCCGCATCGACGACCGCGAACTCAACGAGCGCCTCGCCGGGACGAACACCTTCTACGTGCTTGTCGAGGGTGCCGAGGACGATGCGATCAAGGATCCCGCGGTGCTCGAAGGCATGGCCAAGACGCAGGCGTTGCTCGCAGCCCAGCCCGGCGTTGGCCACACGCTGAGCCTCGTCGATATGCTTAAGCAGATCAACCGCGGCATGACTGGCGGAACCGGGCCTGCGGTACTTCCGCAGGACGGCGACCTCATTGCGCAATACCTGCTGCTCTACTCGATGTCGGGCGAGCCGGGCGATTTCGACGGGCTGGTCGACTACGGATATCGCAACGCGATCATCCAGGCTTTCGTCAAGACCGACAGCTCGGCCTTCGTTTCGAGCCTAGACGAGCGCATCCGCCCCGTGATCGCGGCCAACTTCCCGCCGACGGTGAAAGTTCGCCTAGGCGGGTCGATCACCACGCCCACGGCGATGAACGACGTGATGGTCAGCGGCAAGATCAAGAACATCCTCCAGATCTACGTGATGGTCTTCGCGGTCTCCGCGCTGCTATTCCGCTCCCTGAGCCTTCCCGGCCTCATCCTGCTGCCGCTGGTGTTCACCACGCTAGCCGTATTCGGGGTGATGGGCTTTGCCGGGGTGCCGCTGCAAATCGCGACGGCAACCGTCTCGGCGCTCGCGATCGGGATCGGCGCGGACTACGCGATCTACATGACTTGGCGCCTGCGCGAGGAATTGCGCAGCGGAGCGGACGAGCCGCAGGCGATCCGGCAAACGTTCGCGAGCGCCGGTAAAGCGGTGATGTTCGTCGCCAGCGCGGTCGGTGCTGGCTACGCGGTGCTGATGGCTTCGGCCGGCTTCAACATCCACATCTGGCTTGGTATGCTGACCGTCGTGTCAATGGCGGTGGCGGCGCTTTCCACGCTGACGCTGTTCATGGCCGCGCTGCTGACGGTGCGTCCGAAGGTCATCTTCGGTGGCGAGCTGCAAATGGTCCTGCGCCCGGCGGTGGCAGCGAGCGCGGCTGCCTTGGTCCTTGCTTTTGCGGCTGTCTCCGAGCCCGCCCCGGCCTTTGCGGAGGAGCCCAATGCGGCCAAGCTGATGGCTGCAAGCCTGCAGGCGACCAAGCCGGTGCGCTCGGTCGCGGAGGGACGCTTCGTGCTCACCAACAAGGCCGGCCAGTCGCGGGTGCGCGCGACGAGATCGGTGAGCGCGCTCAAGGCCGACGGCGCCAACAACCGCCGCGTGGTGCGCTTCACCAGCCCCGCGGACGTTGCCGGGACAGCGGTGCTGACAATCGAAAACAGCGACACGCCCGACGATATCTGGGTCTACCTCCCGGCGCTCAAGAAGGTGCGCCGCCTGCCGCCCTCGAACCTCAAGGACGCCTTTGTCGGCACCGATTTCAGCTATGGCGACGTGCTCGGCCATGCTGTGGCGGATTGGAACCACAAAGTCGACCGCACCGAGACGGTGGGCGGTGTCGCTACCCGCGTGATCGAGTCGACCCCGAAGACCGCCGCCGTCACTGCCGCGACGGGCTACGGCCGCCGGGTCAGCTGGCTGCGTGTCGCGGACAACGTGATGGTCAAGGCGAGCTACTACGACGCCAAAGGTACCCTAGCGAAGAACTATACCGCCGAAGGCATCCGCCTCGTCGACAGATCCAATGGCCGCTACCAGGCCATGAAGCAGATGATGCGCAATGACGTAACGGGACACTTCACGACGATCGAATACTCAACCTTCGTCACCGACATGCCGGTAGCTGCAAGCGAATTCGAGCCGCGCGGGCTCGAGCGCGCGCCCTGATGGGCCTGCCGCTGATCGTCGCCCTCGCCGCGCTGTTTGCTCCCACCGTCACGACGCCTGAGACCGAAGACTCGGCGCAGGCCGAGGCAACGGACGCGGCAGTCGATTCCGGGACTGAAGACACTTCATCGCTTGAAAACGGGGGCGACCTCGTGAAGGCTGCCGCGAGCGAGCCGGGCGGCGAAGACGTGATCGCCGACGAACCCGTGCCTTCAGGCTCGCCTAGGCTTGTCGAGCGCCTCGGCTTCCAAATCTCGGCGCGCGCCGGCGGCTGGTCACACAGCCGCCAACTCGACGACCGCGAATGGATCCCCGTCGCCGGCCTGCGCGCCCGGGCGGCGCCCCGCTTCGGCGCCTTCGACGCCTTTGTCGAGGGCTACGTCCAGGCCAAAGGGACCGGCCCAGTTGCCGCAGATCTCGTCGATGGCTGGGTGCGGTATACGGCCGGCGCGTTCGAGCTGCGCGCCGGGCGGCAGGTGGTGGTCTGGGGACGCGCCGACCGTCTCAACCCAACCGACAACATTGCCTGGCGCGACTACACTCTGCTCGTCGCCAACGACGACGACCAGCGGCAGGGGCCGGCCATGGTGCAACTACGCTGGGGCAGGGGCAACACGACGCTCGACGCTTTCTGGCTACCCGAATTCCGCCCGATCGTCTTCCCGCTCGAGCGGGATCGTCCGGGTATTGCGATCCTGCCCGATGAGCGCCGGAAGGCTTCGGACCAGTTCGCCTTTAAGCTCGATTCGAGCGGCGGCGCCTTTGACTGGTCCGTGTCGTGGTTCCGCGGCATCGACCGCAACCGAGACTTCACCTTGCGCTCGCCCGTGCCGGGCGCAGTCGCCTCGATCCAACAGACCTATCCAGACATCAGCGTTATCGGCGCTGATGCGGCAGGGATCGCAGGCCCTGTGGGCTGGCGGATCGAGGCGGCCTATACCGATGTGAGGGGGCAACAAAGCCTCTTCGTCAAGAACGACAACTTGTGGGTTGTCGGCGGGGGAGACGTGAGCTTCGGGGGAGGCTGGAACGTCAACGTGCAATACAGCCTGCGGGTGATTTTCGATTACGAGGATTCCCGCAGGCTCACCAACCCCGTCGTTCGCGGCGTGGCCAGCCTGTCGGCGGCGGTCAACAACCAGCTCGATCGGGTGCAGAACGGGGTGACCGCAAGGCTCGCTCGGCGCTTCGCACGCGACACGGCCGAGGCCGAGGTCGCCGTCATCCATTACTTCGAATCCGGCGACACGGCGATCCGCCCGCGCATCAGCTACGCGATCAGCGACGGTCTGCGCCTCGCATTAGGGGCCGATCTCTTCGCTGGCCCTGATCTCAGCGCCTTTGGCCGGGTGCGGTCGCTTTCGGCCGGTTGGCTGCAATTAACAGCGGGGTTCTAGTCATGCTTAAGCTTTTCGCGCGTTCGCTTCCGATGCTGATGCGCGCCAACCGGCAGCCGCTTGTCCCCGCGACCGAGGCCGTCGCCACCCGCTTCCAGGTTCTACCGCACGACATTGACATCAACCGACACCTCAACAACGGGCGCTATCTCCAGTTGATCGACGTCAACCGGGCCGAATGGCTGATCCGCACCGGCATGCTCGAGGTGATCCGGCGCAATCGTTGGAAACCGATCCTCGGCTCACTGGCGATGAACTATCGGCGCGAACTGTGCCTGTGGGAGCGCGCAATAGTCGAAACGCGCCTGCTTGGCTGGGACCAGCGCTGGACCTATCTCGAACACCGGGTGACCAACGAAAAAAGCGGGCGCCCGGTCGCCTTCGGCATCGCCAAGGCCGGGTTCCGCTCACAGGGCAAATGGGTCGATCCCGAAATCCTGCGGCTGCAATTGCCCTTCCCGCTCCCCTCAATGGTCCTGCCCGGTCACGCGCAGGCGTTGCTGGCGTTCGACAAGGAGGCGGACATCTGCCACCAGCGAAAAGCGGGTGACATGGCCAGAGTTTATTCTTGAGGTTTTCACCAAAAGACTGTTTTTTTGCTTTTCTCTCTCCTGCAAGTATAACCTGATGCACCAGTCTTCCGCAGAGTTCCACGCGCCTTCCGTCCTGATCGTGGAGGACGATCCGATAGTCAGCGCCATTCTCACGGCATCCCTGACCCAGGCAGGATACCAGGTCCGCCAGGTGGAAACGGGCGATGCCGCCCGTGAGAGCTTTGCTGCCAAACCGTCCGATCTCGTGCTGATCGACATCCGCTTGCCGGATGGCCTGGGCCATGCCGTGGTGCGCGACCTCCAGGCGCTCGGCGATCCGGCGGTGATCTTTCTGACCAGCATGGGGCGTGTCGAAGATCGCATCCGCGGGCTCAACATGGCCGACGACTACCTCGTCAAGCCCGTCGATTTCGGCGAACTTCATGCGCGGGTGGGTGCAGTGCTGCGCCGGCTGCGGCGCGCCACTCCGCATCAATCGGCGCGTGAAATCTCGGGCTGGACGCTTGATCTGGTGCGGCGTGAGCTGGCCGCGCCTGACGGGACTGTGCTGCGGCTCACGCGCGGCGAGTTCGACCTGGTCGCAGCGCTTGTCCAGGCCGAGGGCAAGGCCCTGTCTCGCGATTACCTGCTCGAGGTGAGCGGCTCGGCGGAAAGTGCCGCCAACGAGCGCAGCGTCGATGTGCTAGTCAGCAGGATTCGCCGCAAACTCAGGCAGACCAGCCTTGAGCGCAGCATCATCACAGTGCCGGGGCAGGGCTATCGCTGGCGCGCTGCTTCGTGAACGGCTGCCGCGAGACTGGGAGCGATGGCCGCCGCCTGCCGGGACAACCTGCTGATGTCCTGCGCCCCCGTCCCGGCAGAGGCCAGATTATTGGCGAGGCCCGGGAAGCCGAGGGTCGCCGCGCTCCCGCTCAGACGGTGAAGCAGTTCGGCACGCTCCTCGGGCGGATGGGCAGCCAAGCCGTCAATCGCTTCCGCCAATTGGGTACCCAGAGCCAGCAGGCAGAGATCACCGAGCAAGGCAAGCAATTCACCTATGCGGCGCTGATCGATCTGTGTCATCGGACCAAGGCTACATGACCGCCGCGTCGGCGACAAAGCCATTTTTGGCGGTGAACCTGGTGCGCGCGCGGCCGTTGACCGTGGCAGAGACGCTCGGCCTGAGCGTCGCCATCGCGCTCGCCTATTTTCTCACTGGCATTGCGGGGCTGCAACTGGCGTTTGTCGGTGACGTCGTCACGCTCTTTTGGCCACCCTCGGGCATCGCGGTCGCCGCGATGTGGCTGGGCGGCCGGCGCATGATCTGGGGCGTGATGGTCGGCGCCTTCACCGTCAACGCGATGCAAATGGAGCATCTCGAGTTCGCGGCGCTCGTCGCGGTCGGTAACAGCCTGCCGGCGCTCGTCGCCACGACGGTCCTGCACGAGCAGATCAGGAAGCGCACCGTCGGCCGGGACGAGCTCGGAGAGCTTTGGCGCGTATTGTGGTTCATCCTGGTGGCGGCTATGGGCACGACGATCATATCGGCGACTATCGGCACCATGGCGGTCGCGGCGAGCCAGACCGATCCCACTACGACCGCTTCGGCATGGCTGGTATGGTGGATGGGCGATGCGATGGGTGTGCTGATCGTCGGCACCCCGATTCTGCTGTGGGAGCGCTACTTGCTCAAAACCCCGGCCTGGCGGGATCTACTCGATGCAGCCGCCTTCGGGCTGGCAGGTCTCGGGATCATTGCCGGGCTGCTGCTGATCGACAACCCGATCTGGGCGGTCGAACTGTGCAAGCTGTTCACGCTCTTACTGAGCCTGTGGGCCGGCGCGCGCTTCGGCCTAACGGGGCCGGCGGCGATCACCTTGCTGATGGCTATCGGCGGCGTCACCGTGACACTACTGGACGCAGGGCCCTTTAAACGCGACAACTTCTACGACAGCTTCGCGCTGCTCCATTCCTACCTTTTCGCCGAGGCCATCGCAGGGATGTTGCTGGCCGCAGCGCTTGCCGACCTGCGCCGCACGGTGCGATCTGAAAGGGCTGCGCGCGGCGCCGCCGAGAATGCGGCGAAGGAACGCATCCGGCTGCTCACAATGATCAGCCACGACGTGCGCACGCCGCTTGCAGGCATGATGGGGGTGCTCCAGCAGCTGCGCCGTGAGGCCGGCTCGCCCGATCAGGAGCGCCTCACAGGTCTCGGCCTTCGCGCAGGGCAAGTGTTGACCACCCTGGTAAGCGACATTCTCGATGTGGCGCGCGTGGATTCGGGTCGGATCATGCTCGATCCTGCACCCTTCAGCCCGGCACAATCGATCGCCGACGTCGTCAGTATCGCAAAAGCCGACGCGCAGAAGAAAGGCATCTCGCTCAAGGTGCGCGGGGCGGAGCTTCTGCCTCCCTTCATGCTTGGCGACCGGGCGCGCTTTGAGCAGGTCGTTGGCAATCTCGTCACCAATGCGGTGGCCTATACTGCGACCGGCACCGTCCGCGTCATCGCCGGCTGGCACAAGGACATGCCGCGGCCGCTCATCATCAAGGTTCAAGATACCGGCCCGGGCATTCCCCCTCATCGGATCCCCGACCTGTTCGATGCCTTCATGCTCGGGCCGGACACCGAGCATCGCTCCTCCGGGCTGGGATTGGGCCTGCATATCTGCCGCCAGCTTACCGAGCTGATGGGCGGGGCGATCAGCTACCGCGTCCCGGCGGCGGGTGGCAGCCTGTTCCGGGTCGAATTGCCACTCGAAGCCTGCGCCGAGGGTGCCGCGATCTGGCTGCGGCTGGCCGATCAGCCGCGCCGCATTCTGCTGGTCGAAGATGACCCCATTGCTTCAATCGTCACGACCAGCTTGCTGATCAGTCACGGTCACAGCGTCACAGCTGTCGGTGACACCACGAGCGCGCTCGCCGCCTTAGGGAACGACCTGTATGACCTAGTGCTGCTGGACATCGGCATCGACGGGCTGCGGGAAGGCGGCCTACTTGCCATTCGCCAGATCCGTGAGCAATCGAGCGACGAGCGCAGGCCGCTGCTGGTCGCGCTGACGGCGAACGCCTTGCAGGAGGACCACACGCGTTTCCTCGATCGCGGGCTCGACGCGGTGCTGGTGAAGCCGCTGTCGCTCGAGCACGGCCACGCTGCACAATTGCGAGTAGCTACCGATTCCGCGCGATCCCTGCGTGATGAAGTCACCGGTTGAGATCTGCCCGATTTCAAACTAAAGTTTTTTGAAGCGGGGCCGGGTTGTCCCCTCGATGTCAAGCTCCCACCCAGCTGCGGTCATAACTGGGGCCGCTGCGCGATCCTTAAAGCGGCATGGCGGGTCCCGGGGGAAACAGACGATCGATGTGGTGATCGTGAACGACCAGACCTAGTCGTCATCTGCCACAAGACTCTGCCCAAGCCGCCATCAACTCCCGCCGCTTTTCCAGAGATCGACCGCGCCGGTAGGCCCGTTCCACGGAGGATGCCACGGTATGGGCCAGAGCCATCTCGACTTCCTCGCGTTCGAACTGAGTCGTTTCGCCTGCCCAGTCGCGGAAGGTGGAGCGGAAACCGTGTACGGTGATGTGGCCATGCTCCATGCGCTTGAGCAGCTGCGAGAGCGCCATGTCGGATAGTGATCCGCCGCGCGGCGCTGGAAGAACAAAGTCTGGCGGTTTGAGGCCGTCCTCCTTCACGCCGACGAGAACGGCCATGGCGGCATCGCTGAGCGGGACCTCATGCTGAGCCTGCGCCTTCATGCGACTGGCGGGAACTGTCCACAGCTTGTCCGCAATATTGACCTCGGCCCAGGTCATGCCGCGCGCCTCGCCGGAGCAGGCTGCCGTCAGGATGGTGAATTCCAGCGCCCGCGCTGCCACGGCGGGCCGCTGGCGCAGGCTTGCCATGAACTTGGCTATCTGGGTAAAGGGCAGGGCCGGATGGTGCTTTACGGAGGCCTTGCTGCGTTTGGGCAGCAGGAGATCGAGATGGCCACGGCCCCGCGCCGGGTTCTCGCCAGATCGCAGCCCTTTGACCTTCGCCGCATCTAGAACACGTTCGATCCGGCCACGAAGCCGGGAGGCGGTTTCGGCTTTGCTCAGCCAGATGGGCTGGAGGACTGCCAAGATTTGCTCGGTCGAGACCTGATCGATCGGCACCTCAAACAAGGGCTTGGCATAGCTGGTGAGGGTGCTGCGCCACTGCTGGCGGTGCTTGAGGTTCTTGAAGCCTTCCTCGATGTCGTCGACCAGTTCCATGGCAAAGGTGCCGAAGTTCACTGCGGGCTTCTCGATGATTTTGGTTTTGCTCTTGGTGCGCTCGGCGCGTGGATCGATGCCATCGAGTAGCATCGCCCGGATTGCCGCAGCCCGTTCCCGCGCCTTGGCCAGCGGGACGTCCAGCGCCGAACCGAGGCCCAGTTCGATTCGTTTGCCTTCGAGGGTGCCGATGTAGAACCAAGACCGCCCAGAGGCCCGAACCCGGAGATAGAGGCCGCCACCGTCGGAGTAGACGTTGGGCTCCGTGAGCGTGGCGACTTGCCTAGCCGAAAGTTTGTTGCGCGCGCGCGAGGGCCTGATTTTCGGGATTTAGCAGCTTAGGCTGGCCAGAGCCAGCCATAGTTTAAGCCATAGCTTGGAGGCTGGCTTCGAGCGATTTTTGGTGATCGCCAGTGAACGCATAATCTACGTAAAAGCTGGAAAATCCGGGCTTTCTTAGCGTTCATGCTGGTTCTTGGGGGATCGCAGAAATGCGTGATCTGGCGGAGACGGAGGGAGCTCCAATTTGCACCAATAGTGTTGATAAATATCAATAAATAATATTCCAATTTCTCTCAGACCCACACCTAGACCCACACTTTCCGGCTTGATGCGAACCGACGGTAATATAAGCATTATCCAGAGAGGGGAGGAGGCTTTGGCCTGATTGAGCTGATGGGGTGTCGATGGTCGGCGCTCGGCATCGGCTCACCATCAGGAGTGAAGCCATGATCAAGACTATCCCGTTGAACAAGCTTGTGGCGTCCGGACGCAACGTTCGCCGCCATTCTGACCCTTCTGCTGATGCCGAACTGAAGGCGAGTATTGCAGCTCACGGTCTGCTGCAGAACCTCGTCGTTCGCGAAGCTGCGCGCGGCAAGTTCGAGGTGGAGGCCGGTGAGCGCCGCCGCCGTGCGATGCTGGCGCTGGCCGAGGACAAGGTGCTACCGCGCGATCACCCGGTGACCTGCCTCGTTCTTGCCGACGAAGGCGCAGAGACCTCCGAAGCCAGCCTTGCCGAGAACTTTCACCGTCTCGCGATGAACCCCGCCGATGAAGCGCAGGCGTTCGCCGCGCTGATCGAGCGCGGGGCGAGTGTTGCGGATGTGGCCCGGCGCTTTGGCCTGACTGTGAGGTTTGTGGAAGGCCGGTTGCGGCTCGCAAAGCTTGCCCCTGTCGTGTTCGACGCGCTCGCCGCTGGCGAGATTACGCTTGATCTTGCCAAGGCTTACGGCGCGACCTCGGATCAGGAAATCCAGGCACAGGTCTTTGCGCAGGTATCATCGGCCTACTATTCGCCGAGCCCCGACAGCATTCGCCGAATGGTGCTGACCGGCACTGTTCGTGGCAGCGATCCCCGCGCGCGGCTGATCGGACGCGATGCCTATCTCGCGGCCGGAGGACGCATCGAACGCGAACTGTTCGATGACGAGGACAGCGAGGCATGGGCCGACGTCGCGCTGCTGGAAACGCTCGCCGCCGCCAAGATGGAGGACACGGCCAAGGCGCTCGCCGCCGAGCAGGGTCTGGCCTGGGTCAAGCCGACGCTTGATCCTTACGCGAGCCATGATCTGGTCGAGGGACTGGTGCGGCTTCCGGTCGAACCCGCTCCGCTCAGCGAGGCCGAACTGGCGCGGCTCGAGGTCCTCGACGCATCCTATGATGAGCACGCCGCAATCCTCGAGGACGAGGAGAGCGCTGACGAGGCCATTGCAGCCGCCGAAGCCGAGATCGCGGCGATCGAGCGCGAAACACAGGAACTGCGCAACCGGCCGCCCATGCTGCCCGACGATTTGAAGGGATCGGCCGGCATGGTCCTTACGCTTGGGCGTGATGGCACACCGGTGCTCCAGCCGATGTTCTACGGCGAGCGTCTGGATCGACCGCTGGTGGATGACGAAGGCATCGAAGTCGTTTCTGGCGTTGAGGACGGCATCGGTGTGCGGCGGGCCACACTTTCCAAACGCCTTGTCGACGAACTCGCGATGCAGCGGCGCGACATTCTGGCGCTGCACGTGGCGTCGGATCCGGCACTGGCGCTTGACCTGATGGTCTTCACGCTGGCCGATGCTGACAGCCACGACTGGCAGGCACGCGCAGCGAGCACCATTCGCGGCGGCGCGCCAAACGGGCCGCTGATCGGCTTCGAGCCATCCGATGCTGCCGCCACAGCCGGCCTTGCCGACTTGCGCTCGGGCCTGGATGAGACATGGCGCGGCGGGTCGGACCAGTGCGAGCGGTTCGGCCGCTTCCGTGCCCTGGCTGACGAAGCCCGCGCCAGCTGGCTCGGATACGTTGTCGGCCGCTCGCTGGAGGCAAGCCTCAACATGGCGGGCGAACGCAAGATTACCATGCACGACCAACTGGGTTGTCTCATCGGGATCGACATTGCGCAGTGGTGGCGCCCGACCGCGGCCAACTTCTTCGACCGCGTTCCCAAGCAGGCGATCCTTGCGGCGCTGGGCGAAGTGGGCGGTTCGGAACTGGCCGCGCGCTATGCCTCGGTCAAGAAGGCCGATCTCGCCGCCAGCGCCGAGCGGATTTTCGCCGGGGTGATGATCGCCGAGGTCGAAGTGCGGGAGCGCGCGCTCGCCTGGGTTCCCGAGGTGATGCGGTTTGCCGGTGCAGCGACGCCAGACGATCTGGCCGAGACCGATGGCGAACCTGCCGCGCAGATCGATGACGAAGCTTCCCCTTGCGATCTGGCAGCCTGACCTCCTCCTGACAGGCTGACTGGTCGTACCTCGAAGCGGTCCCTTGGGCGACAACCCAAGGGGCCGCCTCTTTTGTTCACGGGAGAGGGGAGGGAGCGATTTTCTGGCGGATCGACGGGCGATTGAGCCCGCCGACTTCATCAGGAGATACACCATGCCCTACACCCGCAAGTCCGCAGCTGAGCGGCAATCCCCCGCCGCCCGTATCACGCAAGAGATCATCCGCCGCCTCGCGGAGGGAACCAAGCCCTGGGTGATCCCTAAGGCACTGCGCGTGATGCTGCATAGGCGCGGTAACGGATCGCGCATCAGATCGACCGAGGCCGGGTTTTGAGCCTGCTAAAGTGCGTGACAGCGAAAAAGGGGGCAGTGGCAGTGGTGCAGCTT
The DNA here is from genome assembly GCA_038238515.1 of Sphingomonadales bacterium. GTDB lineage: Bacteria > Pseudomonadota > Alphaproteobacteria > Sphingomonadales > Sphingomonadaceae > Novosphingobium. The sequence continues at coordinate 28,717 of JBBRXQ010000002.1, forward strand.
ATCCACGAAGAAATGTTTCTAGGGCGCGTAAAGGCGCAAAAACATGACCGGGAACGGCAGTCAGCCTATCTATGGCCGCACTCGGCACCATCTCTTTGATCGAAGGTGGTCAGCTAAGGCCGACCACCTTCCTCAGTTCTTCATTTACCTTGGTCTGCCATCCAGAACCTTGCGCTCGGAGTAGATCAAGGACCTCACGATCAAGTCGCAAGGATACTAGTTGCTTAGGGTCGACCGCTTTGGGTCGACCCCGTCGCGTAACAGGTTGGCCATCGAATTCGGCATTTGCCTTCGAAAACCAATCTGCGGTTAATTCCGGTGCATCATCCGGATCCAGCCATGGCTCGGAAATATTCTTCTCGCTCATTGTCTGACGCTTTCCTCATCGAAATGATTCGGCGGCTATCATCACGGTTAGTCCAGACTAAAACTACAACAGTCATTACAAGAATGCCTATAGTAATTTCTCTGTCTTCTCCATAATTTTTTCTAGTATCGGGATACGTTAAAGTGAACCCCGAAAACACTTTTGGAGCGTCTAAAAAATCTAACTTACGCTCGTAAAGTGTTTTTTGCCGCTTAGCAGGATCGAAACTTATTCTCATTAGGTCTTCTCACTTCCTTATAAATTTCATTCATCATATTTTTCATCCTTTTTCAAAAAATAGTCACTTTGACTATGTAGAAGCATCCAACAGGACGCATTATCGCCGAGCACTCCCGGCTGATTTCTCGTATATACAACAATTGCGATAATGTCAATACATGTATCTACAAAAAATAGTGAGATGGATGATGGCTCACGGCCTTTGTATGCCTGCAAAGGCCCCCGCCCAGGGCGGGGGCCAATGGCTTATGCGTAGCTGGTGAGCTGCGAGGTCAAGGGACTTGAAGGAAGATGACCGCGCGATCCTGACCGCTGCGGCACGGGCCGAAGAAGCGGCAAGTCTTCTGCTGAAGCTTGGCGGCCGGGTCAGTGATAGCGTCGAGGCCGACGACGCCGGCATCGATCAAACCAACGCCGATGCGCTGGCAGCCTGAGAGGGGCAGGTCATGGGACGATCGGTAAGCTATCCCTCCGGCAGCGTTGTCGCCTTTCAGGTTCTGGATATCGATGACGACGACTTATGGGAGTTCGAACTCGAATGGCTGCGCGATGATCTGGCCGAGCGGGCAAGGCACGGCTTTCCCTCGCTCGATCCGCACGCAGGCTGGCGGGGCCGGGAGGATCGTATCCTCCTGCGAAATGCTTATGCAGATTTCGGGATGTCGATTTACGGCAGCCTGGTGGCGGTGTGGATGGCCGAGCGCGAGGATGGGCCGTATTGGGAATCCGACTGGCGGCATCCCCGAACTGCACGGGCAAAACGCTGGCTTCGCCAGATCGCGCCGCGCTTCGATGCGCTGTTTGGGCAACATGATTGCCTCGGGCACATGTCGAACGGAGAGGGTGTCTATCGCAAGCGTGCGGCGTGACGACTAACGTCGTGCCGCACGCATTCCTAAATCGCCCTCACTTATCGACCAGTTTCGATTGGCCGTTCGCGCAGAATGCGCGCCAGATCGCGGGCCGTATGAAAGACCGCGACAACCGTTACGATTTCACTGCTCAACTGGTAGACGAGAACGTAGGGCAGCGAGGCAATCGACAGCTCGCGCGTGCCCGGCAGCCGACCAACATGGCCGATCTGCGGGAAGTCTTGCAGTCGCTCGGCGGCCGTCACGATTGCGCGGTAGACCCTTTCCGCAGCGGCGGGGTTGTCGGTAGCAATATAGTCGATGATGTCTTCGAGGTCGCGGGCTGCAGGCTCGGCAAATACGATCCGCATTTATCCCGCCCAGCCATGCTTGGCTGCAATGCCGGAAAAGACCTCTTCGGCGGGCCGGACACGTCCGTCACTTGCGGCGGCAATGCCTTGCTTGATGCGCTCGATTTGCCAGGCGTTCGCTTCCAGATATTGCTGAAGTGCCTGATTGACGATGTAGTTACGGGAGCGGTCGGTCGCGGCAGCAATCGCGTCGATTTCCAGGACCATGTCCTTGGCAGCGCGCACGGTGATTGGCTCGGTTGGACGCTCTTGCTTCATACGTAATCTCCTGTGCTCTGTTGTAATCATAGCACGGCGGTGCAATCAGCGTAAGGCGTTTGCACATGCTTAGACCGGGCCAGGTCTTGGCATTGCGTTCCTCACCTTCGTCACTTCCAACGCCTCGGACTGAGCCTGCAAGTGATTCTGATCCAAACCACTTGGGGCATGGTCAAATCAGATTGAGGCTGCCGATTGCCGGTACAGTGTGATCCAGTCGGGGCTGGGCCGCAACAATCGCGAGGCATTGTCTCCCTTTGTTTTGAAGCGGAGCACCAAGCTCCAAGGCGCCTTCGAGAGAGGCCCTGGTCCGGTCCGCGATGCGCTGCAACCCGGCTTCGTCAGGCCCGTGTTGCCGTCCCTGCGGTCCGGCTGCCCGAGCCAGCCTGACGAAGCGGGTGACCTTCCTGCGGAAGGTGCAGCGCACCGCTCATGACCGGCCCTGACGGGGCCTCGCCGGCGCCGCGGAAGCTTCGTGGCTGCGCCGGTATCAACCGTCAGGAGGACACCCATGCACACTTCGTTTGCCAACCAGCTATCCGGTCTCGACCTTTCAGGCTTTTCGATCGGGCCCGCGCCCGTTTCCATCACCGATTTCCCGTCCCGCGAGGCGTCTCAGCAAACGCTGGAGGCGGTCTGGTCCGATCTCTTCGCGCTGGTGACCGGGACTGCGCTCGAAGCCGATGCCGAGGACCTTGGCTGGGCCGTGGTCAATCTCTTTCACCGCTCGGCCGAACGCAAATCTGCCGCACTTGACCGGGCTACCGATGAAGTCCGCGCACTGGTCGCCACTGCCGATGGCTCAGAAGTGCATACAGATGATCTCGAGACCCACGTCGAGCGCGCGCAATGCGCCGAGGCCGCCATGTTTGCCTTCGAAGAGATGCGCGAAATCGCCGCCAGCCTCTACCTCAACGAGTTCGGCTCCTCCTGGAAACCGGTTTCCAGTTCCCGGCTCAGCCACGGTGCCAGCTTCACCTCCGCGCTCATTCAGGGCCGGGATTTCCTGCGGGCGCGCGCCGAATCCAAGCGCCGAGCAGCGATCCCCGAAGGCACCCCGGTGGTCTTTGCTGGCGGACGCATGAAGCCGGGTACGCAGGCCGATGCGCTCAGCTTTGCAGACAGTGTCTGGGCTACCCTCGACAAGGTCCGTGGCAACGTTCCCGACATGGTGCTGGTCCACGGGGGTGACAGCAAAGGCATCGACCGGATCGCAGCGTCCTGGGCTGAACGGCACAAGGTCCAGCAGGTGGTGTTCGCGCTCGACATGCGGCTTGGCGCACGCGCCGGGTTTCACCGCAACGAACGGATGCTCTCGCTCGATCCGCGCTACGTCGTGGCGTTTCCGGGTAACGGCGTGCTCGAACGTCTGGTGATCGAAGCCAAGGCCAAGCGCATCACCGTCGTCGATCGCCGTGGTCCTCTTGGGACCTGCCCGAAGGCCACCAATCAGGCTGCTGCCGGGTGACCAGCACGTATAGTAATCCTCGCTTCATAGCAGATGTGTATTGACAATGTCGGTACACATCCGCATTGGCCAGTCTCGGCAACGGGATTCATCATGGCGCATCTTCAAGAGACCGAAGGCCATTCGCCAAAGCGCAAGCCTTTGGCAGATGCCACCATAACGATGCGCATTCCGGCGCGCACGCGCGATCTCATCGATACAGCAGCGGCGTCGCTGGGTAAGTCGCGCACCGAGTTTGTGCTCGACAGCGCGCGCCAGCATGCGGTTGATGTACTCCTCGACCGGCGCGTGTTCAGCCTCGACGCGGATGCCAGCACTGCGTTTGCAGACATGCTTGTGGCACCCGTCGCGCCCAACGAGGCGCTGAAGCGACTGATGGCGACAAAAGCACCTTGGGAGTAGGCCCGGTGGCCGGTTGTCTCCTGCCGCCAGAACCCTTGCAACCGCATCACCGCCTCGACCGGTTTGACTGCGGCAAACCTGCCTTGAGCGATTGGCTGCGCGCTCATGCGCCAAGCAACGAAGGCAAGGCTTCGCGTACGTTCGTCGTACCTGACGAAGACGGGTACGTTTGCGGATACTACACACTTGCCACCGGCAGCGTCGCGCGCACCGAACTGCCGCGAAAGTTGCGGCACAACCTGCCCAATCCTGCACCCGTGATGGTCCTTGGCAGGCTTGCTGTCGATCGGCTGCATCACGGTTCGGGCATCGGCGCCGCGATGCTGCGCGAGGCGCTGACGCGAACTCTGCGGGTCGCCGAGCAGGCTGGGGTGCGAGCGTTGATCGTCCATGCCATCGATGATGATGCAGTGAATTTCTACACTCGCTATGGCTTTCAAATCTTTCCGCCCGAAACGCGGACGTTGCTCCTGCCGGTCGAGACAATCACGGCCGCAGTCACAATCGGCCCAGCGCCCACTCAGGGTTGAAAAGACGCGGTAAGCCGCCACCCGAAGCCCCCCGCCAGTTCGTCTGACGATGCCCGAATGGGATGCGTTTGATGGTGAAATGACCATCCTGCGCTGGAGCCGAAAGCTCGATCCAGCAAAGTCAGCCATGCGCGCAAGATCATCACGCCAAGGGTGAGCAAGTCGCCTGCATGGGACAGTGATTCCGAGCTCAGCGAAAAGCACATCGGCACAAAGCCGGTGGTCAACTACATCCTGAACCCATCGCTCCGGTTCCACCCCGGCTGGGCGCGAACCTGCCTTCGAATCAACCCCCTGTCGTTCGCAACCCGGATCGGTGCCGACCGTGTTGCCGCCCTGCGGGACGGCTGCCCGCACCACCCGAAACCGCTCCGGGTTCCCCTCCCGCCGACTGCGCCGCCGCTCGGTGCGAGCCGCCTGTGGGCCGCTTCTTCCATGGGTTCGCAGCCGGGAATGGCCCCGAAGCTGCACCTTCAGGAGAAGCATCATGACCAATCTCGTCATCCTCGTCGGCCGTATCGCCCGCGATCCCGAAACCCGCACCACCGCCAGCGGTACTGCCATCACCACCATCTCGGTCGTGACCGAACGCCCCGCGCGCAAGGACGGCAAGACCTACAAGGACGAGAACGGCTACACCGCCAATGACAGCGAATTCCACCGTATTACCTGCTTCAACGGTCTGGGCCAGAACGTCGCGAAGTATTGCGGCAAGGGTCAGATGGTGACGGTCGAAGGCCGCATCCACTACACCCAATGGGAAGACCAGGCCGGCACCAAGCGCTATGGCTGCGAAATCATCGCCGACAAGGTCGATTTCCTCACCAAGGCGAGCGCGAACGGCAGTAAAAGCGCCCCGCCGATCGACGAGGATTGAACGGCGCACACCACGAACAAGGCCTCGGTGGCAATCGCCATCGGGGCCTCTCGGTTGCTGCGTTTGCCAGAAGTCATGGCGCGCGTGGGACTCAAGCGGTCGTCGATTTATCAGCGGATGGCGGAAGGGCGGTTTCCGAAGTCTCGGTCGCTCGGGACGCGATGCGCGGTTTGGGTGGAGGCTGAAATTACGGAATGGATCGAAATCGTTTCATCAAATTTTCAGTGAAATGTTCGAGAACCGTAAAATTCCCAAAACTAAATATGCCAAAAAATACAATTTAAAAATGAGAGTTTATTCCGGATTCTATTTTTATTTTGGAAAACATCCTGATATTTATAAATAAGTGCGTCGACTGCGTATGACCATCCGTAAATTAATACTTTATAGTCCCGCCATCGACCACCAATGTTTGCCCTGTCATGAAGGCAGCTCCGTCTCCAGCGAGGAACAGTATGGCGCCCAGAACATCATCCGGAACCGCTACTCTTGGAATGGACTGCGATGCGACTGTCTGTGCGACTACTTCGGGAGCGTTGGCTTCCACAAGGATTGTGCCTTCAGTGCGTGTAAAATTGGGAGCGACGCAATTTGCCGTAATTCCGAATTTGCCATACTCGGAGGCAAGCGAACGCGTCATGCCAATCACGGCCCCTTTGCTGGCAATATAGTGCGCCATATTGGGCAAGCCCATGAAAAAGGTGTTTGATACAATGTTGATGATGCGGCCCCATCCAGCCTTCCTCATCAATGGCAACGTGCATTGACACGTGTTGAAGACCGATGTGAGATTGGTTGAGATGACCTTGTGCCAGTCCTCGGTCGAGATCGTTTCAAACGGCTGCATCGGGTAGATCCCAGCATTGTTTACGACAATTTCGATTGGGCCAAGTTCCGACTCCACCGCTTTGACCATGGCTTGCACACTGCTTCGATCACTTACATCGCAGTGGGCACGGAACATGGTATCTGACCAATCGAAGCCTTCATAGGCGATATCGGCCCCCACAACTCTATAGCCGCGTTCGGCAAAGGCTGTCGCAATGGCGGCGCCGATACCCTGACCACTGCCTGTTACTAGGACAACTCTAGCCATTACAGATCCTCACCACGCGGTTGTTCCGCCGTCGACCGGCAGGTTTGCACCGGTTATCCAGCCCGCATCGCTGGATGCGAGAAAGGCGGCTGCGGCGGCTATATCCTCAGGTTGTCCGGCCCGACCGAGCATGATCTTCGCCCGCATGGCGCCCCACCAGTCTGGATCGCCCATCAGAGCGCTGGTTTGATTGGTCTCCACTAGTCCAGGTGAAAGGGCATTGACCCGAATGTTATGCGCGGCGCCCTCCATAGCCAGATGCCTTGTCATGCCGATGATACCGGCCTTCGCCGTCGAATGGGCAAGCCCGGGCACGACTTCGTAGCAGATCATGCCGGATACGGACGCCGTGTTGATAATGACGCCTTGACGCTGCGCTACAAAATGCGGCCAAACTGCCTTACAGGCGTGGAATACTAGATCCAGTTCATCGCGCATTGTTTGTTGGAACATCGCGAAGTCCATTTCGGCGAACCACGCGAAGTGAGCTAGTGCCGCGTTGTTGTAGAGCACGTCAATCCGACCGGCGCTGACGATGGCGAAATCAATCAGCGCTTGAGCGCCGTTGGCGTCTCCCAAGTCGCAGGGGGCCAGCGAATACATCTTGCCGCCGCCGTCCGGCACAGCGGCGAGCGTGGCGACCGCGCTTTCAATATGGCGATCGCAGCCGATCACGATGGCACCTTCAGCCGCAAAACGTAGGCAAGCGGCCCGGCCGATGCTGCCACCACTACCGGTGACCACAACGACCTGACCTGCAAACCTACCAGACAAAGCGCCCGCCAGCATTGGCTGGGCGATTAGAAACGATAGCCGAGACGGACGTACCAGGTGCGGCCATTGGCATAGTTGCGCCCGGCATACTCGGGGACCGATCCAAAGAAGCCCGTGACC
>JBBRXQ010000003.1:0-32863 GCA_038238515.1 Sphingomonadales bacterium
ATGCGCGGCTCTATGCCAAGGAATTCGAGACCGAGCGCAACAACCAGATCGTGTTTGCGTTCGATTGCGGCCAGACAATGTGCGAGCCGGTGGACGGGCAACAGGGCAGCGCGGCGCGGATAGATCGCGCGGTGACCGCAGCGCTCACTACGGCTTGGGTCGCGCTGAAAGCGCAAGACCGCGTTGCGCTCTATGGCTTTGCCGCAAGGCCGCAAGTGCTGAGCCCGTTCATCACCGCAAGCCGCGATTTTCAGCGCTTGCAACGCGCCGCAGCCGCGCTCGATTACACCGCCGAAGAGCCCAATTTTACGCTAGCGCTCTCATCGCTCGCCGCGCGACTGGCACGGCGATCGCTGATCGTGGTGTTTTCCGATTTTACCGATCCAACCAGCGCGGAGTTGATGATCGAAAACCTAACACGGCTAACGCAGCGCCATGTGGTGATGTTTGTGGTGATGACCGATGCTGAATTGGGCGGGATTGTTGATGCGCCCGTCACCAATTTGCAAAGCGTGGCGATGGCGGTGACCGCCAGCACGCTGCTGCGCCAGCGCGCGCTTGTGCTCCAGCGGCTGCGGCGCTGCGGCATAGAAGTGGTCGAGGCACCGCATACGCAAATCGGCAACCGGCTGCTTGATGCCTATCTGGCGGTGAAGCGCAAAGGGAGCATTGGATGAACGCGCCCAACCCCAGCTTAGCAGTGGGCCTGACCGAGCGCATCGGCGGATGGTTTGGCCGGAACAAGAGCGAAGTGATCGCGGCCACCGAGGAAGCCGCGCTGCGCTCCGACCGGTTTCGACAGGAGCGTGAGGGCGAGTGGAAGCGGCTGGAGGCGATCGTGGCACGCATTGAGGCGGGCCGGCTGCGCGCGGTGTCCGATGAGGATTTGCAAGCGCTGCCGGTGCTCTATCGCAATCTGGCCTCGAGCCTCTCGGTCGCGCGTGAAACCTCACTCGACCGCGCCACGCTGTCGTGGCTTGAAGCGCTGGTACAGCGCGCGTGGTTCATCGTTTATGGCCCGCGCGATGGATTGCGCATCTGGCTTGCGCGCTTTCTGGCCGGAGGTTGGAGCGCGGCAGTGCGCGCGCTGGGGGCCGATCTGCTGATCGCGCTGGCGATCATGATCATTGGTACGGTGGTTGGCTGGGTGATGGTTGCGAATGACCCAGACTGGTATCACGCGATCATTCCAGCAAGCGCGGGCGATGCGCGCGTGCCCGGTGCGAGCCGCGCGGCGCTTTATGCCACGCTATTTGGCAATCAGGATCAAACCGGGTTGGCTGCGTTCGCCGCCTATCTTTTTAGCAACAACGCGCAAGTTTCGATTCTGGCTTATGCGTTGGGCTTTGCCTTCGGCGTGCCTTCAATGCTGCTGCTGGCGCACAATACCACGGTACTAGGCGCTCTGCTGTGGCTTTATCACGGGCAAGGGCTGACTTGGGAGCTGATCGGCTGGCTTGCTGTGCACGGAACGACCGAGCTGTTTGCGATTCTGCTGGCGGGCGCATCGGGCATTCATATCGGCCGCGCGATGGTTTTTCCGGGGCAAGCGTCGGTGCTTGATGCGGCGGCAGCAGCGGGGCGGCGGACAGCCTTGGTGATGACCGGCGTGGTCTTGATGCTGATCATCGCGGGGCTGCTCGAAGGCTTTGCCCGGCAATTGATTGATACGACCAGCGGGCGGCTAGTCATCGGCGGGTTTATGCTGGCGTTCTGGTGTGCCTATTTCTTTGCTTGGCGGCGAAAATATGACTGAGGCGGCCGCCGCTCCGCGCAACTGGCGCAGCGCGGCTGCGCTGCGATGGAGCCGCCTGCGCGGGCGAGAGCCAATGGCGCCCAGCACACGGATACGCAGCGATGAAGAGCGGCGCGCGCGCATCGTGATCACGCCCGAAGGTGTGCGCTTGCCCTTCATACTGGCCAGCCGGGGCGCGCGCGCCGCTGCGCTTCTGATCGATCTGTTTTTGATCGGCTTCACTATGGCCGCGACCACGCTGCTGCTTTTGTGGATTGCGGGCGGCGTCGGCATAGGTGCCAACGACCTCAATGCCAACAACGCCCAAGGCGGGGCACTTCAGGTGCTGGTGGTGATCTGGTTCATTGCCATATTCCTTGCTCGCAATGCATGGTTCCTTTCGTTCGAACTCGGACCGCGCGGGGCAACGCCGGGCAAACGCATGCTGGGCATCCGGGTGGCGGCGCGAGGCACGGGGATGGGAGCGAGCGCAGGGACAGGGCGGCTGACCACCGAGGCGGTCATCGCGCGCAATCTGATGCGCGATATCGAGCTGTTTATGCCGCTGGTGTTCATTGGCGGAGCGATTGAGGCTGGCGGCGACACGGAGCTGGCGGGATGGTCGGGCGCGCTGTGGTTTGCGGTGTTTGTGTTGTTCCCATTTCTGAACCGCGATGCCTTGCGCTGCGGCGATGTGATCGCGGGCACATGGGTGGTGGAAGCGCCGTGCCGCAAACTGGAGCAAACGTTGTCGCTGGGCGCTGCGGCGCGCGGCACCAGCGCGGTTTCGGGCGCGACCTACCGCTTTGGCGAGGCGGAACTGGCGATCTATGGCGAATACGAGCTGCAGGTTCTGGAGCGCGTGCTGCGCGATAATCGGCCCGAAGCGCTAACCGAAGTGGCCGAAGCGATCTGCGCCAAGATCGGCTGGACCGGCGGGAAAGGCGACGAACGCGCATTTCTGGAGGCCTATTACACCCAACTGCGCGCGCGGCTTGAGCAAGGCATGCGCTTTGGCAAGCGCAAGGCTGACAAGCATACACCGGGGGGTTAGGCGGGGGGAGCGACCGGCGTGGACTTGCGGTTTATCGAGGATAACCTGTCAGGCGAAGCAATCCGCGCGCTGATCGCCTATCACCTATCGGGCATGCACGATAACTCGCCCGCCGGCAAAGTCCACGCCCTGCCGCTGGCAGGCCTGCGCGCAGCAGACGTCACGTTCTGGTCGGCATGGGTGGACGCAGACCTGGCGGGCATGGGCGCGATGAAACACCTCGCGCCCGATCATGGCGAACTTAAATCAATGCGCGCCGCGCCGAAATGGCGCGGCAAAGGCGTGGGCGATGCGATGCTGCTACACTTGCTGTAGGAAGCCCGGCGGCGCGGCTATGCGCGGGTGAGCCTTGAAACCGGGCGCGGCGAGGCGTTTGTTCCCGCGCTGACTTTGTATGCCAAGCATGGGTTTGTGGGCTGCGATGCGTTTGGGGCGTATGTGAGCGATGAGTTTAGCCAGTGTTTGACGCTGGAGATTTGACCTTTGAATTGAACTAGCGGCGGATGCTCCAATCCCGGTAAAATCAGGCGATGGTGGAATTTTTGTCATTCTTCGCGATGGGCGCAACGTGGGTTGCCGCAGGTCCCAGTGCGCTGCTACCAACTGGGCTATGGCGATACCGGATTACCAATCGTTGATGCTGCCCGTCCTGAAGGTTGCCGCCGAGGGTGAGACACGGGTTCCTATCGCATCGGACAAGATCGCGCAGATGCTCGGCTTGTCTCCAGACGAGCAGGAGGAGTTGTTGCCGAGCGGCAAGCAAAAACTCTTGCACAACCGCATCCACTGGGCAAAATTCTACTTGGTCAAAGCCGGGCTGATCAATAATCCACGGCGCGGAGTATTTATAGCCAGCAAGCTAGGAGAGGATCTTCTAAGCTCCAGCCCCTCATCAATTGATCTTGCATTGCTCAAAACCTATCCAGCATTCACAGAATTCTATTCCTCAGCTTCCGGTGGATCGTTGGTGACGTCGAGTTCCGATGATTTTGCCGCACCATCATTCACCATAACTCCGGAAGAACAAATCGACGCTGCTCAATCGACGATAACGGCAGCGTTGAAAGCCGACTTGCTGGCTCGAGTTCTCGACCAGTCTCCTGCGTTTTTCGAAAGATTGATTGTCGATCTGCTGGTGGCCATGGGTTATGGAGGATCGCATGAGAATGCGGCGCTGCGCCTCGGCAAAAGCGGCGATGGCGGCATTGATGGCATTGTCGATCAGGACCGCTTGGGCCTTGATCGCATTTACATACAGGCCAAACGATATGCTCCTCATGTGGGAGTAAGCCGACCCGAAATTCAAGGGTTTGTCGGAAGTCTGGTTGGTCTTGGCGCGACTAAAGGTGTTTTCGTTACCACATCCAGCTTCAGCGCTCCGGCAGTTGAATTTGCGCGCGGCCTGCAACAGCGGATCATCATGATTAACGGCGCACGCCTGACGGAACTAATGGTCGAATTTGGGGTTGGCGTGCGGATTAGCCGCTTGGTCGAAGTCAAACGTATCGATGAAGATTTCTTTGCAGACGAGTGATCACAACACTTTTGCTGCAAGCACATCCACCTGACGCCCGGGAGCGCGAGGGCGATGGCCCTCGCATCTTTGCTTTCGCAACTCCGCCAAACCAAAAAAAGCCCCGCTTGCGCAGGGCCTTTTCGTATTATCCAGTCCGGCAAAGCTCAGAGCGAGCCAGTAAGCTCCGGCACCAGCGTGAACAGATCGCCGACGAGGCCGATGTCCGCCACCTGGAAGATCGGTGCGTCTTCGTCTTTGTTGATGGCGATGATGGTTTTGCTGTCTTTCATGCCTGCCAGATGCTGGATCGCGCCGGAGATGCCGACTGCGATGTAGACTTGCGGGGCGACGATTTTGCCAGTTTGGCCGACTTGATAATCATTTGGCACATAGCCTGCGTCGACCGCAGCGCGGCTAGCGCCGATGCCTGCGCCCAGCTTGTCCGCCAATGGCGTGATCACATTCTGAAACGTCTCCGCATCTTTCAGCGCGCGGCCGCCCGAGACGATGATCTTGGCGCTGGTCAATTCGGGGCGCTCGCTCTTGGCGATTTCCGAGCCGAGGAAAGTGCTGAGGCCCGAGTCCGCATGGATGCCGACCATTTCGGTCGGGGCAGCGCCGCCGGTTGCATTCGCCTTGGCAAAGGCGGTGCCGCGCACGGTGATCACGAGCTTGGCATCGCTTGATTCGACAGTGGCAATCGCGTTGCCGGCATAAATCGGGCGGGTGAAGGTCTTGGGTCCTTCGACGGAGAGGATATCGGAGACCTGCATCACGTCGAGCAGCGCGGCGACACGCGGCGCAATGTTCTTGCCGGTGGTGGTCGCGGGCACAACAAACGCATCGTAGCCAGCCATCAACCCCGCAACGAGCGGCGCGACGTTTTCCGCCAGCGCATGGCCATAAGCCGCATCATCGGCCTGAAGCACATGCGCCACGCCTTCGATCTGCGCGGCGGCGGCGGCGGCGGCGGCGCAATCTGAGCCTGCGACAAGCGCAGTCACTTCGCCGATCATCGCGGCAGCGGTGACCACGGCAAGGGTGGCATCTTTGACCGACGCATTATCATGCTCGACCCATACAAGTGTCTTGGACATAGAACTTATCCTTATAAACGAGGCGCTTCGCGTTTAGGCGACGACGCCCATTTCCTTAAGCTTACCAACCAGCGTGGCGACATCGGGAACCTTGATCCCGGCCTGCCGCACGGGCGGTTCGGAAACTTTCAGCGTTTTGAGGCGCGGCGCGGTATCGACGCCGTAATCCGCAGGCGTCTTGTTCGCCATCGGCTTCGACTTCGCCTTCATGATGTTGGGCAAGGACGCATAGCGCGGCTCATTGATACGCAGATCGACGGTAACAATCGCGGGGAGCGCGAGCTTCACGGTTTCAAGCCCGCCATCAACATCGCGCTTTACGACGATCATGTCGCCCTCAACCGTGACTTCGTTGGCAAAGGTGCCTTGCGGACGGCCGAGCAGCGCGGCGACCATCTGGCCAACCTGATTGCTATCGTCGTCGATCGCCTGCTTGCCGGTGATGATCAGGCCGGGGGCTTCTTCGCCCGCAATGGCAGCAATGATTTTGGCGACGGCGAGCGGCTCAACCATGTCATCGGTCATCACCAGAATCGCGCGGTCTGCACCCATGGCGAGCGCGGTACGCAGCGTTTCCTGCGCCTTTTGCGGACCAACCGACACAGCCACGATCTCGGTAACCACGCCCTTTTCCTTGAGGCGAATGGCTTCTTCAACCGCGATCTCGTCAAACGGGTTCATGCTCATTTTCACGTTGGCGAGATCAACGCCGGTGCCATCCGCCTTCACGCGCGGCTTCACGTTATAGTCGATCACGCGTTTTACGCAGACCAGGGCTTTCATACGAATAGGCCTTTCTTGTCGATTCTTGGCGCGCTTAATTCACGCTTACGTTAACGTCAACATCACAACTGCTAATCGTTCACGCCATCTCAAGGATGATGGCATCAACCGCGAGGCTGTCACCTGCCCTTGCGTTCACTGCCTTCACTATACCCGATTTTTCGGCGCGGAGGATGTTTTCCATCTTCATCGCTTCAACCACGGCAAGCGGCTGTCCAGCTTCGACCGTATCGCCCTCACCAACATGCAGCGCGACCAGCAGGCCGGGCATCGGGCAGATCAAGAAACGCGACAAATCCGGCGGGATCTTTTCAATCATATGCGCGGTGAGATGCGCGATCCGCGCGGGCAGCACATGCACTTCATGGATGCGCCCGCGCGTGGTCAGTTTGAAACCGGTGCGCCAGGCATCGACTTTAACCGAGAGCGGCGCCGCCCCCCCATCAGCAGTGACTACCTCGGCCATCACCATCCGGTCGCCGGGTGTGTATTCCAGCGCAATATCGACGAATTCGCCATCGACGATGATATCATCTTCATCGACCGAAACCGCATAAACTTGATCATCGATGCGCACTGACCAATCGGCAGGCGGATCAAGCTCTGCGCCCAATTGGCCGTCAACTCGGCGCGCACGATCAGACCGCGCGGCGGAAAGGAAGCCCGCAAGCGCGGCTAAAGTGCGCTTGAGTTCAGGCGAAGTGGCCGCTCCGTGGAAGCCATCGGGATATTCCTCAGCAATGAATCCGGTGGTCAACTCTCCAGAGCGGAAGCGCGGATGCTGCATGATCGCGGAGACGAAATCGATGTTGTGGCCTAGCCCCTCGATCTCGAACGCATCGAGCGCTTCGATTTGCTTGTCCGCCGCTTCGTCGCGCGTGGCACCCCATGTCACCAGCTTGGCGATCATCGGATCATAAAACATCGAAACCTCGCCGCCTTCATAAACGCCGTCGTCCACGCGCACGCCGTCCACACCGCGCCGGCCATTGCCTGCGCCATCGTCGGCCCAGCCTTCGACCGGCGGATCATAGCGCACCAGCCGCCCGGTTGAGGGCAGGAAGCCGCGATAGGGGTCTTCAGCATAGACGCGGTTTTCGATGGCCCAGCCGTCGATGCCGATATCGTCCTGCGTGAACGCCAGCTTCTCGCCAGCCGCGACGCGGATCATCTGCTCGACCAGATCGATCTTGGTGATTGCCTCGGTAACTGGGTGTTCCACCTGCAGGCGGGTGTTCATTTCGAGGAAGTAAAAGCTTTCGCCCGTGGGGTCTGCGCCGCTAACGATCAGCTCGACGGTGCCCGCGCTGTAATAGCCTACCGCGCGGCTCAGCGCGACGCATTGCTCGCCCATTGCTTTGCGCATCTTGGGCGTGACGAACGGCGAGGGCGCTTCCTCGACAACTTTCTGGTGGCGGCGCTGGATCGAGCATTCGCGCTCGTTGAGATAGAGAATATTGCCGTGCTGATCGCCGAGGATCTGGATTTCGATGTGGCGCGGATTGAGGATGAACTTCTCGATAAACACGCGGTCATCGCCAAACGAATTGAGCCCCTCGCGCTTGGTCGCCTCAAAGCCCTCGCGCACATCCTTTTCATTGTATGCCAGCCGCATGCCCTTGCCGCCGCCACCCGCGCTCGCCTTCATCATCACCGGATAGCCGATCTCGGCCGAGATGCGCACCGCGTGCTCGGTATCGTCGATCTCACCGACAAAGCCGGGTACGACATTGACGCCCGCTTTCAGCGCGAGCTTCTTGCTCTCGATCTTGTCACCCATCGCGGCAATGGCGTTCACTGGCGGGCCGACAAACGCGATGCCCTCGGCTGCCAGCGCCTCGGCAAAACTCGTGCGTTCGGAAAGAAAGCCATAGCCGGGATGGACCGCATCCGCGCCGGTAGCCTTGCACGCCGCAATGATCTTGTCGGCCAAGAGATAGCTCTGCGCAGCAGGCGCAGGGCCAATATGCACCGCCTCATCCGCCATCTTCACAAACGGTGCGCGCGCATCGGCATCGGAATAGACCGCCACCGTGGCAATACCCATCCGGCGCGCGGTCTGAATAACCCGGCAAGCAATTTCGCCGCGATTGGCGATGAGAATTTTTTTGAACATATTTGGTCCTACCTATGGCAAAACTTCGTAGGACATACCCAAGCCGTCGATTGAGTGAATTCTCAACCTCACTTGCTTGACTGCAATGTCTTGCGGAAATCTTTCTGTAATTGGTATTGTCAGATCTTCAGTGAAAGCTGGCCTAGCCATATCTCCGATAAACTCGCGATAGGTTAGCCTGAGCGTGCCTTTGGTCGCACCAGAATATACAACAATCTGCCGCAGATTTTCAGGTTTCTCCACGGTCATCCGCTGCGTGTGATAAGGCACTTTTGTCTTCAATTTTAGTGCCATGGCGACATCGTCTTGTGCCATCCTATCAAACGTTCCATCGCCGTCATCGTCCAAGCCACAAGGCCCTTGGCTAATACACGCCTTAAATTTCGACTTTGTCTCGACAGGATACATGGGCGTGCCAGCCTCGACCAACAGCGGGATAAGCCATTGCCCTCCCTTCATCTGAATATCGGGAACGGTCGCTGTGAAAGTATAAGTCCGGCTATATTCGTGGACAACGGTTCCGACGCTAACTGTCTGCGTCTTTCCCGTTGCTGGAATATGGAGGAAATTGATTTGAGGGTCCAATGCCTGTGCATGCACTGGGCATCCGAGCATGACCAAAAACAGTAGAAGCGATCGTATAAGCATGTCACGCTGCCTTCGGCGCTGATGCCACGCTTGCCGTGTCATGCTGACCATGCTATACCTTTCAGGTGATCGCAAGTTTCGCCAACCGCGCGACCGAGCGCTTTGCCGTCGAAGGCAAATCCAAGTTCAGCGGCATGGATGTAAGCAAGGCCTTCGCCCGGTTGCAGGTCTTGCACGCCGCGCAGTCGCTTGATGACATTCCGCCGCTGAAATCGGTCGGACTGCATGCGCTGAGCGGAGACCGGCAAGGCCAATGGGCGATGACGATCAACGGCCCGTGGCGACTGATATTCCGGTTTGCGGCTGGCGATGCGCATGATGTCGAAATTACCGACTACCATTGAGGAACCTGTGATGCCCCAGTTTGCTTTCGAACAAGTCCATCCCGGCGCAGTGCTCAAGGAGGAACTCGCCTCGCGCGGCCTTTCCGCAAACGCCTTCGCGCTCAGGCTACGTGTGCCGCCGCAACGCATCCAAGATATTGTGGCAGGACGGCGCGGCATCAGCCCCGAAACCGCGCTGCGGCTGGAGGCGTCACTAGGTACGCCGGCAAAGCTCTGGCTCACCATGCAGGCCGCCTATGATCTGCACAAAGCCGAAGTGCAGTGCGGAGAAGCCGTGCGACGAGAAGTGATGGCCGCATAGTCACACCACCCGCGCCAGCCCGGCATGGGCAAAATCATCGCCCTTGTAGAGCAGCGGCTCGCGGCGCTCTGCCGCGAGGGCATAGGCAAAGCAATCGCCAAAGTTAAGCTTGGCCGGATGCCCGCTGCCCTTGCCAAAATCACGATAAGCTTGCCGGGCGAGCTTGGCCTGCGAGGCGGTGACCGGTGCGATGCCAATGCCAAGACCCTCCAGCAAAGCATCGAGCCCGGCACTTAATGCTGGATCGCGGCCTCCATCGATCACGAAAGCAGTTTCCAGATAGTTCGCTGCGGACATCTCCGACATCGACTGGTCGGCAATCAGGGCCGAGAAACGTTGGGCGTCGCCCTCTTCGCGGACAATGGCAACGATAGCGGAACTGTCGACAATCATTTCGGCAATCCATTCTCGTCATACAGATAGTCGTCGATATCGAGAGCGAGCAATTCCGGACTCATGCGCGCCCGCATATCGCGGGCAATTGCCATCACGCGGACCACCTTTTCTTCCTTGGAGAGCTCGCGCTTGCGTGCACGCAAGGCCTCAAGCACGACTTGCGTCACGCTGGTCCCTTCCATCTTCGCCAATTCCGCCGCAATCGCCGCAGCCTCGGCATTCTTGATGTTCATCTGCGCGCCCATGGGTCTATCTTTCTACCATGCAAGCGTATGATAGTAGAAAAGAGTCAAATCCGCAATCGAGCGGGACAAAGGCGTGACCGTTGATCCTCACACCTGCTCCAGCGCTTGCGCCATATCGGCGATGATGTCGTCGATGTGTTCGATGCCGACCGAAATGCGAACCACGTCTGGCCCTGCGCCGGCTTGCAATTGTTCGGCTTCGTCGAGCTGGCGATGGGTAGTGGAGCTGGGGTGGATGATCAGCGAGCGGGTGTCGCCGATGTTGGCGAGGTGGCTGAACAGTTTGACCGCTGAGACCAGCTTTACGCCCGCTGCATAGCCGCCGTGGACGCCGAAGGTGAACACCGCGCCGCCTTTGCCGCCGAGATAATGGTTGGCCAGCGCATTGTAGGGATTTTCGGGTAGGCCCGCATAATTGACCCACGCCACTTTGGGATGCGCGCGCAGCCACTGCGCCAGCGCGAGCGCGTTTGCGCAGTGGCGCTCCATCCGCAGAAAGAGCGTTTCCATGCCGGTGAGCGCGAGGAACGCGTTCATCGGCGCGAGCGAGGGACCCAAATCGCGCAGGCCCAGCGCGCGGCAGGCGAGGATGAAGGCGAGCGGACCAAATGCGTCTGTAAAGACTTTGCCGTGATACGAAGGATTGGGCTGCGACAGATAGCCGAACTTGTCAGACTTCGCCCAATCGAACTTGCCCGAATCGACGATGACGCCCGCAATCGAATTGCCATGGCCATTGAGAAATTTGGTCGCCGAGTGGACGACGATATCCGCGCCGTGTTCGATTGGGCGGCACAGCGCGGGCGTTGCCATGGTGTTGTCCACGATCAGCGGCACGCCAGCTTGGTGCGCCACAGCGGCAATGGCGGCGATATCCTGTACCACACCGCCGGGATTGGCGAGGCTTTCGATGAAAACCGCGCGGGTCTTGTCGGTGATTGCGGCGGCGACATTGTCGGCATTGTCGGCATCAACGAAGCGCGTGTGCCAATCCATCTTGCGGAACGAATGGCCGAGTTGGTTCAGCGAGCCGCCATATAGCTTTTTCGCCGCGACGATCTCGCAGCCCGGCTCCATCAGCGTGTGAAACGCGAGGAACTGCGCCGCATGGCCCGACGCGACCGCAAGGCCAGCCATGCCGCCTTCGAGCGCAGCGACCTTTGCTTCGAACGCGCCATTGGTGGGATTGGTCAGCCGCGAATAGATATTGCCAAACTGCTCCAGATTAAACAGCGCGGCGGCATGATCGACATCGTCAAACACATACGAGGCGGTCTGATAGATCGGCGTGATCCGCGCGTTGGTGGCGGGATCAGGCGCGGTCCCGGCGTGCACGGCCATGGTTTCAGGCTTCATATCCATTGCTGCGTCCTCTTGGTGTTCAGGATCTTCGTTTTCAGGCGGCGTCTGCGTCTGCCGGCGGCATGTTATGCCCCAGAAGCCGCAGCATGTCCGCCGCGCATTCGACGATGTTTGAGCCCGGGCCGTAAATCCCCTGAACCCCAGCTTCGCGCAGAAATTCATAGTCTTGCGGCGGGATAACGCCGCCCGCAACAACCTTGATATCGCTGCGCCCTGCTTCGCGCAGGCGCTGGATCAGCTCGGGAATCAAGGTCTTGTGGCCCGCCGCGAGACTGGACGCGCCGATAGCGTCCACCTCTTTTTCGAGCGCCATCGCCACGGTTTCCTGCGGGGTTTGAAACAGCGGGCTGCTGGTAACGTCAAACGCCATATCGCCAAACGCCGAGGCGATCACATTTGCGCCGCGATCATGGCCATCTTGCCCCATCTTGGCGACGAGCAGGCGCGGGGGGCGGCCAAGGCGGCGGGTGACCGCAGCCACACCGTCAAGCACCTGATTATAACGACTATCGCCGTCATAAGCAGCGCCATAAATGCCCTTCACCGGCACCGGCTGGGTGGAATAGCGGCCAAACACCGCCTCCATCGCATCGGAAATTTCACCCAGCGTGGCGCGGTAGCGGGCGGCTTCGACCGCGAGCTCGAGCAAATTGCCCGCACCTTTTGCGCCCTCGGTCAGGGCGGACAGAGCGGCTTGGCACTTGGCCTCATCGCGCGCGGCGCGGGTTGTCTTCAGCCGCGCGATCTGGCCTTCGCGCACCGCGACGTTGTCGATCTCCATCGTGTCGAGTTTGTCTTCGGTGCCGAGGCGGTATTTGTTGACGCCGACGATCACGTCCTCGCCCTTGTCCACCCGCGCTTGGCGCCCTGCTGCGGCTTCCTCGATCATCGCCTTGGGCCAGCCCGCCGCCACGGCCTTGGCCATGCCACCTTCGCTTTCCACCCGCTCGATGATCTCCCAGGCTTTATCGACGAGCTCCTGAGTCAGCGCTTCGATATAATATGAACCTCCCAGCGGATCGACCACCTTGGTCATTCCGGTTTCTTCCTGAATCACGATCTGCGTGTTGCGCGCGATGCGGGCGGAGAAATCGGTGGGAAGCGCAATGGCTTCATCGAGCGCATTGGTGTGGAGCGACTGCGTGCCGCCGAGCATGGCGGCCATCGCCTCAATCGTGGTGCGCACCACGTTGTTATAAGGGTCTTGCTCCTGCAGCGAGACGCCGCTGGTCTGGCAATGCGTGCGCAGCATCTTGCTGCGTTCGTCGGCCGCGCCAAGCTGGGTCATCACGCGGTGCCACAGCACGCGCGCCGCGCGCAGCTTGGCCACTTCCATGAAAAAGTTCATGCCGATGGCGAAGAAGAACGAGAGCCGCCCCGCAAACTTGTCGATATCAAGCCCGCTGGCGACGCCGTATTTCACGTAATCCATGCCATCGGCGATGGTGAAGGCCAGTTCCTGCACTTGCGTCGCGCCCGCTTCGTGCATGTGATAGCCCGAGATCGAGATCGAATTGAACTTGGGCATTTCGCGGCTAGTATAGCCAAAAATGTCCGAGATGATCCGCATCGATGGCTCGGGCGGGTAGATATAGGTGGTGCGGACCATGAACTCTTTGAGGATGTCGTTCTGGATCGTGCCATCAAGCGCGGCGCGCGGCACGCCCTGCTCCTCGCCCGCGACGATAAAGAACGCCAGGATCGGTATCACCGCGCCGTTCATCGTCATCGAGACCGACATTTGATCGAGCGGAATACCGTCGAACAGGATCTTCATATCCTCGACGCTGTCGATCGCTACGCCCGCCTTGCCAACATCGCCGACGACGCGCGGATGGTCGCTGTCATAGCCCCGGTGCGTGGCCAGATCGAACGCGACCGACAGCCCTTTTTGGCCCGCCGCCAGATTGCGACGATAGAATGCGTTTGATTCCTCGGCGGTGGAGAAGCCAGCATATTGACGGATTGTCCACGCCCGTCCCGCATACATGCTTGCGCGCACGCCGCGCGTGAACGGCGCAAAGCCGGGCAGGCCCGGATCGGTGCGCACGTCTTCCGCTGTATACAGCGGTTTGACCGCGATGCCTTCGGGCGTGTGCCACGTCAGGTCTTTGCCCTTGACCTCTTTGGCGGCGGCGGCCTGCCAGTCTTCGATATGCGCCATTCGTCTCATCCCTTTGCCCTCATCCCTTCAGGGGAGAGGATACGAAGGCTTGTCAGTTTGCTGACTAGCCGGAGTTGGTAAGGGGCAGTCTGCGTTTGCAGCCCCCTCTCACAGCCATCTCCCCTGAAGGGGAGAGGGCTTTGTGGTTAGTGCCCGGCTGCGGGCACTTCCATAATCTCGGTCAATTGCCCGCCCATATCCTTGGGGTGGACGAAGAAGATCAGCGTGCCATGCGCGCCAATACGCGGATCACCGAGCACACGCTTGCCAAGGCTCTCAAACCACGCCTTGGCGGCCATGATATCGGGCACTTCGTAGCAAAGATGGTGCTGGCCGCCCAAAGGGTTCTTCTCCAGCCACTTGCCCACCGCCGAATCCGGCACGGTCGGCTGGAGCAGTTCGATCTGCGTTCCCGCTGTGCCATTTTCACCCGGCGTGTTGACGAAGCACACGCGCACCTGCTGGCTTTCCAGAACGAACGGGTCAGTAATATCGGCCGCGCCCATCACATCGCGGTAATAGGCAATCGCGGCGTCAAGATCTGGCGTGGCGACGCCAATGTGATTCAAACGGCCGAGTTTCATCCCATTCCCCCTTCAATGCGTCCCAAACTCTGCTCATCCTGAACTTGTCGAAGAACCGAGAGCAAGCTCACAGCGGAATGTTATCATGCTTTTTCCAAGGGTTCTCAAGGCTCTTGGTGCGCAGCTTGCGCAAGCCCAGCGCAATCCGCCGCCGCGTGGAATGCGGATGGATCACCTCGTCGATAAAGCCCTTGCTCGCGGCCACGAACGGATTGGCGAAGCGATCTTCGTATTCCCTCGTCTTATCCGCCTGCTCAGCGGGGGAAAGCCCGCGAAAGATGATCTCTACCGCGCCTTTCGCGCCCATCACCGCGATTTCGGCGGTGGGCCAGGCGTAGTTCAGGTCGCCGCGCAGGTGCTTTGAGGCCATCACGTCATAGGCCCCGCCATAGGCTTTGCGTGTGATCACGGTGATCTTAGGCACGGTCGCCTCGCCATAAGCAAACAGCAGCTTAGCGCCGTGTTTGATGATGCCATTGTGCTCTTGCGCGGTGCCAGGAAGGAAACCGGGAACATCGACAAAGGTGATGATCGGAATGT
This sequence comes from Sphingomonadales bacterium, assembly GCA_038238515.1. Classification (GTDB taxonomy): domain Bacteria; phylum Pseudomonadota; class Alphaproteobacteria; order Sphingomonadales; family Sphingomonadaceae; genus Novosphingobium. The sequence goes on from JBBRXQ010000003.1 coordinate 14,886, forward strand.
TGAACGCATCGCAAAACCGCACAAACCGTGCGGCCTTTTTCGATGAATTGATATCGAGCACGCCTGCCAGCACAAACGGCTGATTGGCCACCACGCCAACGGTCTTGCCCTCAATCCGGCCGAACCCACAGAGGATATTGCCCGCGTGCTTGGGCTGAATTTCGAAAAACTCGCCCTCATCGAGCACTTTGCGCACCACCTCGTGCATATCATAAGGCTGGTTGGCCGAAGCGGGGATGATCGTATCGAGGCTGTGTTCGATCCGGTCATAGGGATCAGACGTGGGCCGCTCGGGCACCGTTTCCTTGTTTGACAGCGGGAGATAATCGAAGAAATCGCGCGCGGTCAGCAGCGCCTCGATATCGTTTTCGCACGCCAAATCGGCCACCGAAGTCTTGGTGGTATGCGTCACCGCGCCGCCCAGTTCCTCTTGCGTCACGATCTCGTTGGTCACCGTTTTGACCACATCGGGCCCGGTGACGAACATATAGCTGCTGTCTTTCACCATGAAGATGAAGTCAGTCATCGCGGGCGAATAGACCGCGCCGCCCGCGCAAGGCCCCATGATCAGTGAAAGTTGGGGAACAACCCCGCTGGCCAGCACATTGCGCTGAAAAATCTCGGCATAGCCGCCAAGGCTGGCCACGCCCTCCTGAATCCGCGCACCGCCGCTGTCGTTCAGCCCGATCACCGGCGCGCCGACTTTCATCGCGGTGTCCATGATCTTGCAGATCTTCATTGCGTGCCGCTCAGATACTGCGCCGCCAAACACGGTGAAATCCTGCGCGAACACATAGACCAACCGGCCATTGATCGTGCCCGAACCACACACCACCCCGTCGCCCGGCACGGTCTGCTCGGCCATCCCGAAATCTACGCAGTTGTGCTCAACATAAGCATCAACCTCTTCAAAGCTCTCCTCATCGAGCAAAACCTCAAGCCGCTCACGCGCGGTCAGCTTGCCCTTGCCATGCTGCGCATCAATCCGCCGCTGCCCGCCGCCCATCCGGGCAGCCTCGCGACGTTTTTCCATTTCGGCAATATTGGCAGACATCTGAACTCCCGGTTTTAATGGATCGCTTAACGATGAAGGATTGCGGTGCGCAAGTCCATGCTAAAGCATGCCTGCTCGATTAGGCGATTGCGCGAACTGAATGCTGTCCCGCACCTTGCAAGGCTTTGGACTTGAGCCACAATCTCCCCAGTTCGCCGTCTAATTCCGGCGGATCGAAGGGGTCTAGGCCCGATCCGGGATAGAAGCTGATCTCGCCAAAGAGCGGCTTATCATCAGGTTGATAGAAATCGACCCGTACAAAATCGAACCCTTCGGCGAGCTGTTCAGCGGCGGCCAGCATGGCGCGAAGGGCCGACGGGCGCGCGACCGATGGCGCGCCCTTTGCAAGAGGCCGCCAGTGGATATCATGTATGATCCAGCGGTGCGCCCGCGCGCGGCTTATATGAACCTGCACGTGTGTCGCCGTTCCGCCAAAAACGTATATCTTGTAATCAACCGGCAATTCATCCCCGCACCCAATCAGCGGCTCAATCAGCAGCCCGCGCGGGATACGCCCATAAAGCCATTCATCGAGCCACCAGCCATAATCAGCGCGCATCCAGCGCTTCGCAGCAGCGCGCGCCAACGGCCAATCACGTGCATGATCACGCACGAACGCATTATGGCCGCAGCCATGCCGCGATTTAACCACCACCTGCTGCGCCCAAGGCGCATCCGCCGGAAGCTCATGTCCCGACCAGAGCAAGGGAATAACCCATTCGCGTCCCAGCCGATCGGCAACAATCGACTTAGCGAGAACTTTGTCCGCCAGCACCGGCATGCGCGGATCGCGATCGATCAGCTTGCGCAATTGCACTAGCTCAGTGAACAACGCGGGATGATCAAGCCGGGGTAGGCGTCCATGCCGCCACAGATACGTCAGATCGATGCGCAGCCGCGCGGCTCGGTTGTGCGCCAAATGCCCTTCAGCCATGCGTAATAGCTGCGGGTTGGCGTACATTGTTGGTCAAAAACATCCGGCGCTTATGCAGCAAGAGACAGAGAGCGCGATGGCGATGGCCATCGCCCTCGCGCTCCCGAGCGTATTTGGCGCCAGATGCCTTTTTCTGTGTTTGCCTAGCTGAGGCCCCCGCCTTCGCGGGGGAGCGCGCTTTGTAAGTGGGTGCACACATTTTATAGTTTGAGCGCGCGTGCGCCCTACCCCTTCAGCGCCTCAGCCAAAGTTTCACCCAACAGCGATGGCGAAGATGACACCTTGATCCCTGCCGCTTCCATCGCCGCGATTTTGTCCTCAGCGCCGCCTTGGCCGCCCGAGACGATCGCGCCGGCGTGGCCCATGCGGCGGCCGGGGGGGGCAGAGATGCCCGCGATGAAGCCAGCCATGGGCTTTTTGCGTCCGCGCTTCGCTTCGTCGCGCAGGAATTGTGCGGCTTGTTCTTCGGCGTTGCCGCCAATCTCGCCGATCATGATGATCGATTGGGTAGCGTCATCGGCCAGAAACAATTCGAGCACGTCGATGAAGTTGGTGCCGTTCACCGGATCGCCGCCGATGCCCACAGCGGTGGTCTGGCCAAGGCCGATAGCGGTGGTTTGGAACACGGCTTCATAGGTGAGCGTGCCCGAGCGGCTGACCACGCCGACCGATCCGGCCATGAAGATCGAGCCGGGCATGATGCCGATCTTGCACTGGTTGGGCGTGAGCACGCCGGGGCAGTTTGGCCCGATCAGGCGCGATTTGCTGCCCGAGAGCGCGCGCTTCACGCGCACCATATCGAGCACCGGGATGCCTTCGGTGATGCACACGATCAGCTCGATCCCGGCGTCGATCGCCTCAAGAATCGAATCGGCGGCGAATGGCGGCGGCACATAGATGCACGATGCGGTGGCGCCGGTGGCGTGCATCGCCTCTGCCACGGTGTTGAAATTGGGCAGGCCGATATGCGTGGTGCCGCCTTTGCCAGGGGTGACGCCTCCAACCATCTGCGTGCCGTAAGCCAGCGCTTGCTCGGTGTGGAAGGTGCCGGTTGCGCCGGTCATCCCCTGCGTGATGATCTTAGTGTTCTTGTCGATCAGAATGCTCATGGCTCAGGCGACTTTCTGGACTTCGGCGACGATCTTGCGGGCGGCATCGCCCAGATCGTTGGCCGGGACGATGGCAAGACCGGAATTGGCGAGGATATCCTTGCCCTGCTGCACATTGGTGCCTTCAAGCCGGACGACTAGCGGCACTTGCAAATTCACTTCCTTGGCGGCGGCGACAATGCCCTCGGCAATGATGTCGCACTTCATGATGCCGCCGAAGATGTTGACCAGAATGCCCTTCACCGCCGGATCGGACAGGATCAGCTTGAACGCCGCCGTCACCTTTTCCTTGTTCGCGCCGCCGCCAACATCAAGGAAGTTGGCAGGGAACATGCCATTGAGCTTGATGATGTCCATCGTCGCCATAGCAAGACCAGCGCCGTTGACCATGCAGCCGATGTTGCCGTCAAGCTTGATATAAGCGAGGTCGTGCTTGCTCGCTTCCAGCTCAGCGGGATCTTCCTCAGTCTCATCGCGCAGCGCGACGACATCGGGCTGGCGATAGAGCGCGTTGGAATCGAAGCTCATCTTGGTGTCGAGCACCAGCAATTGAGCGTCTTTCGTTTCGACCAGCGGGTTGATTTCGAGCATGTCGCAATCGAGCGCAATGAAAGCATTATAAAGCTGATGCGCGATTTTGCCCGCCTGCTTGTTAAGGTCGCCCTCAAGCTTCAGCGCATAGCCGACCGCGCGGCCATGGTGCGGCATAAAGCCTTGCGCGGGATCGATAGTGATCGTGGCGATCTTTTCGGGCGTGTTGTGCGCAACGTCCTCGATATCCATGCCGCCTTCGGTCGAAACGATCATTGCGACGCGGCCCGAAGCACGGTCCACCACCATTGAAAGATAGTATTCGTGCTCGATATCAACGCCGTCGGTCACGTAAAGCCGATTGACCTGCTTGCCCGCGTCACCAGTTTGGATCGTGACCAGCGTGTTGCCTAGCATATCACGAGCAAACGATTCGACTTCCTCGATGCTTTTGGCCAGCCGCACGCCGCCTTTGGCATCTGCGGGCAGTTCCTTGAACTTGCCCTTGCCGCGGCCGCCCGCATGAATCTGAGCCTTCACAACATAAAGCGGCCCGGGCAGCTGCTTGGCGGCGGCGACTGCCTCCTCCACAGTCATCGCGGCAATACCCTTGGGGATGCCGACGCCGTATTTGGCGAGCAATTCCTTGGCCTGATATTCATGGACGTTCATGCAAAATCCTCGGGCTGGCGAAAAAGACCATCTAGACGGCAAACGCCCAGCTGTTCCCCCCGCCTAAAGCACAGGGCGGGGGACATGAAAAGGGCTCGCGGCGCGGTCCTATCGCAAATGCGAAAGACTGCCGCGATCTGCACGCATAGGAATGCGGCGTGAGCGGCCGAAGCGGCTATCGCCCACCTTGTCGCTTGCGCTGGCCCGCGCGTGCCCGCATCGCTGAATGCATGATCGATTTCGCGCGCCTTCACCGGATTGTCGCCGCTGCCGGGCAAATGGCACTGGCGCGCTGGCCCGGCCATGGCCATGCGCTCGAAGTCTGGGACAAGACCCCCGGCGATCCGGTGAGCGAAGCCGATCTGGCGGTGGACGCCTTTCTTAAGTGCGAACTTGGCGCTCTGCTTCCAGCTGCGGGCTGGCTTTCGGAGGAGACAATTGATCATCCCGAGCGGCTAGAGCGCGGACTGTGCTGGCTGGTCGATCCGATCGACGGCACACGCGATTTTGTTGCTGGACGTCCTGGCTGGGCAATCTCGGTCGCGCTGGTCAGCGAAGGTCGGCCGCTGATCGGAGTGCTCGATGCCCCCGCGCGCGGCGAATTCTGGGCGGCGACTGCTGGCCAAGGTGCAAGCCGAAATGGTTTGACGCTGCGCGCCAGCCAGCGTGGCGTGCTGGCCGGAGCGCGCGTTCCTGCAGACACGCTAAGCCGCAGCGACAGCGATCTTACTCTGGTCGACAAGCCTAATTCGATCGCGTTGCGCATCGCGATGGTCGCGGCGGACGAAGCCGATTTGCTGGCCACGCTGCGCTGGGGCTTTGAATGGGACATCGCCGCCGCCACGCTGATCGCGCGCGAGGCGGGCGCGACAATCAGCGACGCATTCGGCGCGCCGCTCGATTATAACAAACGCGATCCGCGCGCGTTTGGCCTCCTGGTAACCGCACCTGCGATCCACAGCGCGGCGGTCGAGCGGCTGGCAGAGCGGGCGGCGCGGCTGAGCAGATAAAGCGGGGTGGCTATTGCGCGATTGTCGATTTGGCTAAAGCTGCTGCAACTTATGGAGAGCACCAATGACTGAGACGATCACGCGAATTAACCCTATGTCACTACCCAACGCCGGAAACGTCGGCTATTCGCAAATCTCGATTGCTGAGCCGGGCAGGCTCGCGTTCGTTTCTGGACAAGTCGCCTGGAACGCAGACGGAAGGCCGGTTCCGCCTACACTAATGGAACAGACCGATGCGGTAGTTGGCAATCTCAAAGCCGCGCTTGAGGCTATTCACGCTACCCCCCACGATATCGTGTGCCTTAAGGTCTATGTAGTCGATATGACGCCCGCGCGGATGGACCAATCGATGCCGCTGCTGATGGCGTTTCTGGATGGTGCTCAGCCTAGTTTGACAGGCATTGGCGTTGCCAATCTGGCAGGCCCCGATTTGCAGCTCGAGATCGAAATGGTCGTTCGCCTGCCTCATCAGGATGCGACCGCCAAATAAGCGCTATCTGGGATAACCGATGTTTCCCGGTGGCCCATCGGCACTCCGCGATCAGGCGAATTCTTCAGTGTCGATCGTGGCCTGCATTGCATCGTTGTAGCGGCCGCCGGCAACTGTCTCGCGGTTGATCAGGGCGTTGACCTCTGCTCCTACGGCGGCGGGCATTTCCCAATCCCAGCGCGCGATGTTTTCTTCCAGATGATCGATCCGCCCGGTGCCCGGAATGGTCACCACATGGTCGCCCTGCGCCAGCACCCAGGCCAGCGCGAGCTGCGCCGAAGTGACGCCTTCGCGCGCCGCGATCTGCGCGAAGGATTGCACCAGCGCGACATTCTGGGCAAAGTTCTCGCCTTGAAAGCGGGGCATGCCCGGGCGGATATCGCCCTTATCCATGCCCGCCGGATCGAGCATCGAATCGGTCAGCAACCCGCGCCCGACTGGCGAAAACGCTACGAACGTAATCCCCAGCTCGCGGCACACCTCGAGCACAGCGATTTCGGGATTCCGGGTCATCGGCGAATATTCAGTCTGTAGCGCGGCGATTGGATGTACCGCGTGGGCGCGGCGCACTGTGTCAGCAGACATTTCGGAAAGCCCGATGTTGCCGATCTTGCCCTCGCGCACCAGATCGCTCAGCGCGCCGATCGATTCCTCGATAGGCACGGTGAAATCGCGGCGATGAAGGTAATAAAGATCAATATGATCGGTTTGGAGCAATTGCAGCGAGGTTTCAAGCGCGGTGCGGATTGTTTCTGGGCGGCAATCGATCGCGCGGCGCTTGCCATCGACGATGATCCCGGTTTTGCTCGCGAGGAAAAACTGATCGCGCTTGGCGCGCAGCGTCTGGCCGATCAGCGTTTCGTTGTGGCCAAGGCCATAGATTCGCGCGGTATCGAAGTGATCATAGCCTAGCTCAAGCGCGCGTTCGAGCACCCGAGCGCCGTCTTCGTCGCTTGGCGGCGTGCCATAGGCCCAGCTGAGCGACATGCACCCCAACCCGATCGGATTGGTTTCGCGTCCAGCAATCTTGCGGCGTTCAATCGGCATCGCGCATCTCCCTGCGCCATGCCGATGCCAGCCGAGGGGACATCGCGTCAACCCGGCTGGCAAAACATCGGCCTACCTAAACTTAGTTGCCCGCGCGTGCCCGCGCGACATCGTCTTGCGAAACTGGCACAATCTTAATCTCAACCCGGCGGTTGGCCGAGCGGCCCTCCTCGGAATTGTTTGAAGCGACTGGCCGCGTTTCGCCATAACCTTGGCTGCGCAGGCGCTGCGAGGAAACACCGCGCGACGAGAGATAATCAGCGACTGCGCGTGCGCGGTTTTCAGACAGGGTTTGATTATAAGTGTCCGACCCGGTGGAATCGGTGTGGCCATAAACGTCGATCAGCGAATCGGGATATTGCATCATTGATTGCGCCACACGGTCGAGCGTATCCCGGAATGCAGGCTTGATCAGCGTGCTGTCGGTATCGAAGGTAACGCCATTAGGCAGGTTCACCAAAATCGCCGCGCCATTGTCAGTTGGGCTCACGTCAACCCCGGAACCGGCGGTCTGTTCGCGCAGCTGCTTGATCTGCTTGTCCATGGTGTAGCCCACCGCGCCGCCGGCTAGGCCGCCAATGCCCGCACCGATGATACGGCCAGTGCCACCGCCGATCAGGCCGCCAAGCAGTAAACCAGCCAGCGCGCCGCCGCCAGCGCCGATCGCGGTGCGCGAGACCTTCTGCTGGCCGGTGTTGGGATCGGTAACGCAGGCCGAAAGGCTGAGCAGCGAGAAAGCGCAAAGGCTGGAAACGAAAATGCGGCGGGTCTTCATGGTACTTTCCCTCGAAGTGACAGGGCTGAGGACCAGACCTGCTGAATGGCTTAGCTCTGCCGTGATATTGTCAGCACAGCGGCTTATTGTCATCTAAACACGCTTAAAGCTGAACTGTTCCCTAACAGCAGCACTTCGCTGCGGCGCGCAAATCTGCTAGACGCATTCGCTGTGACCCCGTTTCCTTGGCATGACGCCTTTATCATACTTGGCCTTGTTGTTCTCAATGGCCTTTTCTCCATGTCCGAGCTGGCGATTGTCTCGGCGCGTCCGGCACGGCTGCGCGTTGCCGCAGAAGCAGGCAATGTGGGGGCGAAGGTCGCGCTCGAACTCGCGTCTGATCCGGGCAAGTTCCTCTCCACGGTTCAGATTGGGATCACGCTCGTTGGCATTATTGCGGGCGCCTATTCGGGCGCGAGCCTGGGCGGACCAACCGGAGAGCGCCTTGCCGCGATCGGCGTTCCCGCGATCTGGGCACCAACCGCCGGGTTTGTGCTGGTCATTGCGATCACGACCTATCTCAGTCTGGTGATCGGCGAACTGGTGCCCAAGCAATTGGCACTGCGCGTGGCTGAGCCGATTGCCATGGTCGCGTCGCGGCCAATGGTGATCGTTGCCAAAGTAACCGCGCCGTTTGTGTGGACGCTCGATCGCTCTTCCCGGATGCTGCTGCGGCTGTTTGGCCTTGCGAAAAGCGGCGATCAAGATGTGACCGCCGAAGAGCTGCACATGATCTTTGCCGAGGCCACGCGCTCGGGCGTGATCGAGGAAGAAGAGCGCGCGCTGATGAGCAGCGTGATGCGGCTGGCCGAGCGCCCGGTGCGCGAATTGATGACCCCGCGCACTGAGCTTCACTGGATCGAGCGCCGCGCCTCAGAAATCGAGCTGCGCGCCGCAATTGCCGATAGCCCGCATTCGCTGTTGCTGGTGGCCGATGGCTCGGTCGACCGAGTGGTCGGCGTTGTCAAAGTTCGCGAAGTGCTCGCTATCCTGCTGCGCGGGCGCAAGGTGATGCTCAGCCGCTTGATGAAAAAGCCGGTGATCGTGCCAGATCAGCTCGATACGATGGATGCGCTGCGCGTGATCCAGCAAGCCGAAGTTCCACTGGCGTTGGTGCATGACGAATATGGCCACCTCGAAGGCATCGTCACCCCCGCCGATCTGCTCGCGGCGATCGCGGGCAATTTTGTTTCGCACGGCGATGTTGGCGATAGCCCGATGATCACCGTGCGCGAGGATGGCTCGTTGCTCCTATCGGGGGCGCTTCCCGCTGATGCCATGGCCAATCGCCTTGGCATCGACTTGCCCGAAGATCGCGACTTTGCGACGGCGGCGGGCTATGTGCTTTCCGTGCTCAAAAAGCTGCCTACTGAAGGCGAGCATTTCCACGATCAGGGCTGGCGCTTCGAAGTGGTCGACATGGATGGCCGCAAAATAGATAAACTTCTGGCCAGTCAAACGAAGGCGGCGGAAACGCAAGTTTCGGAGCTTAGCGGCTAGCTGTCAGCCCGCGACGCCGGTCTGAGCCTCACGCCCGTCACCCTCGGGTGCGCTCAGAATCGATCGCAGCGTAGTACCTTTTGACACGGTCCGCGTGCCGGGATCGCCCACCACGCTGCGGATGCTTACTGCCGAACCACCGGCTTTGCCAAGCGCATCGGTCTCAATCGCGCTGCGCGGCGCAGGGCCGCCAAACAGGGCGTCGAGCGCCTGCTTGCTGCTATCGACATCCTGTGGGCGCGGCGCGCCGGGATTGGGCGGGGAGAGCGAAAAATCAGGCGGCACAACCAGCGGAGCCTGACGCGACACCGCAAATTCATCAGGCCGCACGCGGTTAAACACTGTTCCGGTCGATCCGCAGGCCGAAAGCAGCGCAGAGCCTGAGACAATGAGGGCGGTCATGGCGGTTTTACGCATCAAATATTCTCCGTGGCGGGTTCTTTGGTAGCGTCCGCCGCTTCGTCCGGCTTTTCGCGCGAAAGCAGCGACCGGGCAAGCAGTATCAGCACGCCGATGGTGATCGCGGCATCGGCAAGGTTAAAGATCAGGAACGGCCGCCATTCGCCGATATGAAGATCTGCATAATCGATAACATAGCCGCGGCTTGCACGGTCAACGATATTGCCCAGCGCGCCGCCGAGCACCAGCGCCAAACCAGCGACATCGCCCCACGCCCGTTCGCGCCACATCCAGATCGCCACACCCAGCGCAATGCCGCCCGTGAGCAACAGCAGCGCGAGGCGCATTTCGCTGGACGTGGCGGTGAACATGCCGAGCGAAACGCCGTAGTTCTCCGTCCAGCGCAAAGCAAAGAACGGCAGCAGCTCGATCGCATCCCGGTTGCTCAGATCGAGCGGCCCGGCGACATACCACTTGATCGCGCGATCAAGCGCAAACACGATCAGCGCGAGGGCAAAACCCTGCACACGCAAACGCGCGAGCGAGATCATTGGGCCGCACCATCAAACTGCGCGACAACGCTTTCACAGCGGCCACACAGCGCGCCGTCCTCGGCCACTTCGGGCAGGTGCCGCCAGCAGCGGCCGCATTTGGGATCGGTGGTGCGGGTCACGGTGATGGCATCGCCCTGCCCGGTAGTCACGGTCCCGGTGATGAACAGTTCGGCGAAATCTACTTCGTGTGCGCCCGGCGGAATGGTAACCAGCGCTTCAAGTCCTGAGCCCAGCACCTTTTCGCGGCGCAAAGGCTCGATCGCCTCGTTCACCGCCATGCGCAGCGCGCGCAGATCAGCCCATTTCCCCGCAAGGTCTGGATCATGGACGAGGGCGCCGTTTTCCGGCCACTCCAACAAATGCACACTCTCGCCCGGAAAACGCGTCTGCCACACTTCCTCGCAGGTAAACACCATCACCGGCGCGCCATAGCGCACAAGCGCGTGGAACAACGTGTCCAGAACGGTGCGATAAGCGCGGCGTTTGGGATCGGTCGGCGCGTCGCAATAAAGCGAATCCTTCCGGATATCGAAGTAGAACGCGGAGAGGTCTTCGTTGCAAAACTCGGTCAGCACGCGGACATAAGTGTTGAAGTCGAAGTCGTTGATGGCTTGCTTTAGCGTGCCATCCAGCTTGCGCAGTAGCGCCAGCATATAGCGCTCGAGCTCGGGCATTTCGGCCACGGGCAGCGTCTCGGCATCGCTGAACCCTTCCAACGCGCCCAGCAAGTAGCGATAGGTATTGCGCAGCTTGCGGTATTGATCGGCCACCCCGCCAAGGATTTCCTTGCCGATGCGGTGGTCCTCGGTGAAATCGACCGACAGCGCCCACAGCCGCAAGATATCCGCACCATAATCCCGCATCAGATCGATCGGGCTGATCGTGTTGCCCAGCGATTTGGACATTTTCATGCCCTTTTGATCCATCGTGAAGCCGTGCGTCAGCACCGCCTTATACGGCGCGTGGCCCCGCGTGGCGCAGGATTCCAAGAGCGAAGACTGGAACCAGCCGCGATGCTGATCGCTGCCTTCGAGATAGAGATCGGCGAGCGGGCCGACATAGCCTTCGGGGCGCATCAGATCGGGCCAGCGCCCGCTTTCGAGCACGAAAGCATGGGTCGAGCCCGAATCAAACCACACGTCGAGAATGTCGGTCACGCGCTCATAGTCGTCGAGCCTGTAAGCATCGCCAAGATAGCCCTGAGCGCGCTCTTCGCTCCATGCATCGACGCCCTCGGCGCTGATCGCGGCGACGATCCGCGCATTGACCGCTGGATCAGCGAGATACTGGCCGCTTTTGCGATCAACGAACAGCGTGATCGGCACACCCCATGCGCGCTGGCGCGAGAGCACCCAATCGGGCCGCCCTTCCACCATCGCGCTAATCCGGTTGCGCCCCTTTTCGGGCACCCAGCGGGTATCAGCGATGGCTTTCACCGCCTTTTCGCGCAAAGTCGCTGCGCCGCCGCCGGAAAAACCAGTGTTGTCTTCGGGTAGCAGCGCATCGTCGTGCGCCAGATTGTGGACCGCGCCGTCTAGCTCCGCCGTCGCCCCGGCGAGCAGCGCGCCCTTGATCAGATCGAGCATTTTGAACTTCACGCCCATCGCTTTCGCGTGATCCTCAACATGGGACTCGCGCACGACATGGCGCTCATCGCCCACCGGCAGCACGATGTAATCAAGGCTGCGGTGATAGCCGATGGTGCCCGATGGCGCGGCGCTCATCACCAGCTTTACGCCGACCAGATCGCCCACATCGTCCTCGGGAACCGAGGTCAAAGTGGGCAGCACCAGCCCTGCGCTTGGCGGCACAAGGTCCATCGGCACGAACCATTGCGGGGTGCAGCGATAGATCACCTTGGCCTTCGAGCGCCACGAATGGGGGTAGGAATGCTTGTAGTCCGCGCTGGCTGCGATCAAGCCGCCAGCCAGCTTGAGGTCGGCGCAAATCGGCCCATCCGGCGCGTTGAACTTAGGATTGATAACGCTGCCCTGCCCGCCAAGCCAAGCCCAGTCCTCGCGGTACTTGCCATCGCCCAGCACCGCAAACACCGGCTCGATGCCGTAAGCCTTGCACAGCGCAAAATCGTCCTCGCCGTGGTCGGGCGACATGTGGACAAGCCCGGTGCCGCTGTCGGTGGTGACGAAATCACCGGGCAGCATCGGGCGCGGGCGTAGGAAGAATTCGGCCAGCGGGGAGCTTGGGTCATAGCCCTCCCCCGTTCGGGAGAGGGTTGGGTGGGGGTGCTCTGCGCTCTCGGACGTGGGAACCCCCTCCCCCAACCCCTCCCCCCCGGGGAGGGGAGCTTCGAAGAGCTTGGCCATTGGGTGACGACAGATGGTTCCAGCGAGCTCGGAGCCTTTGATCCTCTCCGGAATTTTAATGTCACTCAAGTCCATTGACGCGAACTCAAGCAACTGAGCGTTTGGTGCTACCTCTGTCTCAATCCCCTGCAACCGCTCCCATTCGCGCTGTTCTTGCTCTTCAAGCTCATCCTCGTAGCTTGGAAACACGCCGAGCCTGCGCATAAAATCATCGTATAGGTCATATGCGATCAAATAACGTTGACCTTTGTGCTCGACGATACCGTAATCAATCTCAGGCCCATAAGCCAAAGCCTGATTGACCGGGATCGTCCAAGGCGTCGTCGTCCAGATCACCGCATGCGCGCCGACCAGTTCCGCAATCGGCGATTCCACAATCTCGAAAGCCACGTCAATCTGCGTCGAGACGATATCCTCGTATTCCACCTCGGCCTCGGCCAGCGCGGTCTTTTCCACCGGCGACCACATCACCGGCTTCGCGCCCCGGTAAAGCTGGCCAGATTCCGCAAACTTCAGCAGTTCGCGCACAATGGTGCCTTCGGCTTGGCTGTCCATCGTCAGGTAGGGATGGTCCCAATCGCCATTGATGCCCAACCGCTTGAGCTGCTCGCGCTGAATGTTCACCCAGTTTTGCGCATAGGCGCGGCATTCGGCGCGGAATTCTTCGAGCGGAACCTCGTCCTTGTTCAGCTTTTTCTTGCGGTATTCCTCCTCGACCTTCCACTCGATCGGCAGGCCGTGGCAATCCCAGCCGGGGACATAGGGCGCGTCTTTGCCGAGCAGGCTCTGCGTACGGCATACCATATCCTTGAGGATATGATTGAGCGCGTGGCCGATGTGCATGTCGCCATTGGCATAAGGCGGGCCATCGTGGAGGATGAACTTTTCGCGGCCAGCGCGCACATCGCGCAGGCGGCGATAGAGGTCCTGCTCAAGCCAGCGCGCCAGAATGCCCGGCTCCTTTTGCGGCAAGCCAGCCTTCATCGGGAAATCGGTCTTCGGCAGGAAGACGGTGCTGCGATAGTCTCTGGGTTCAGTCATGTCTGTCGCGCTTTAGCGACAGGCGGGGAAACCTGCAAATCGTGTTCAGCGCTTAAGAATTTTCGCGCGGAGGCGCGGAGAAGGGAACTAAGCCAGCAAGCGCCGCGCCTCATCGCAGTCTAGCTCCATCTGCGCGACCAGCGCATCAAGACTGTCGAACTTGGCCTCGCCGCGCAGAAAATGGTGGAAGGCGACTTCGATTTCTTGGCCATAGAGATCTTCGGCAAAATCGAAGAAGTGCGGTTCGAGCAGCTCCTTAGGCGGATCGAAGGTGGGGCGGATGCCCACGTTGGCCGCGCCCTTTACCAGGCGTCCATCGGGCAAGCGGCCGGTGACCGCATAAATCCCATAATGGGGGCGTAGATAGCTGCCCAGATCAAGATTGGCGGTGGGGAAATTGATCGTGCGGCCCACTTTATCGCCGTGCTGCACCGTGCCGCGGATCGCAAAGGGCCGCGTTAGCAGCCGCGCCGCGCCATCTGGATCGCCCGCCTGCAACGCATCGCGGATGCGGCTGGAAGAGACGACCTCGCCCGCCAACATGACCGGGCCGACCGCGCGCGCAGCCAGCCCGCACTCTGCGCCGAGCGATTTCAGCACATCCAGATTTCCGCGCTTGGCCTTGCCAAAGGTGAAGTCTTCGCCGGTGACGACCGCTGCCGCGCCCAGTCGCGCGACCAGCAGTTCGCGCACGAAATCCTCTGCACTCATCCCCGCAAGCGCGCCATCGAACGCAAACACCAGCATCGCATCGGCCCCGGCGGCGCGGAACAGTTCCTCGCGCTGATCGAGCGAGGTGAGCCGAAAGGGCGCAGCATCGGGTTTGAAATACCGCACCGGATGGGGATCGAATGTGGCGATGATCGCCGGGCGACCCTGCGCGCGCGCCCAGCGCACAGCCTCGCCCGCCACCGCCTGATGCCCCAAATGGAAGCCATCGAAATTGCCCAGCGCGATCACCGCACCGCGCAGGGCCTCAGGCATTGGTTCGCGCGCATCGAGCCGCATCAGGCGGGCTTTCGCTGCAAGGTCACGAAATCGAACGCGGGACGACCGTCTGCGGCCAGATGCGCATCGCGCCCAATTTCAAGCCATTCCGGCCCCGGACCCGGCAAAACAGTATCTCCCGCAAACGCAGCATGCACTTCGGTCAGTTCGTAGCGGCTGGCAAGGGGTGCAAAAAGGGCAAGCACCTCGGCCCCGCCGATCACCGCGACTTCGCCCTGCCCAGCCAGCGTCAGCGCCGATGCGACATCGCGCGCTGGCTCCGCCCCATCGGCATGCCATGCAGGATCGCGCGTGAGCACAATGTGGCGGCGGCCGGGAAGCACGCCGGGTAGCGCGGCAAACGTCTTGCGCCCCATGATCATTGGCTTGCCCATGGTCAGCGCCTTGAAGCGCTTAAGATCGGCGGGCAAGTGCCACGGCATCGCGCCCTTGTCGCCGATTGTGCCATCATCGGCGCGCGCGACAATCAGGAACAGATCAACCGCCATCTACAGAACCAACCGCGTGACATGGCCCATCTTGCGGCCTGGGCGCACCGCCGCTTTGCCATAGAGATGCAGATGATTGGCCGGATCGGAGAGGATCGCGGGCCAATCGTGCGCTTCATCGCCGATCAGATTGTCCATTACCACCCCGCACGCTGCCAGCTCGGTTGACCCCAGCGGCAAGCCGCAGATCGCGCGGACATGGTTTTCAAACTGCGAGGTGAGCGCGCCCTCGATTGTCCAGTGCCCAGAATTGTGCACACGCGGGGCCATCTCGTTAAACACCGGGCCTTGCGCGGTGGCGAAGTATTCGAGCGTGAGCACGCCGACATACTCCAGCGCATCGGCAACTTTGTGCGCCAGCCCGCGCGCTTCCACCACTTGGCCGAGCACGGCAGCCGGGGCGGGCACAGTCGAACGGGCGAGGATGCCGTGGCTATGCGCATTGTCCGCCGAATCCCAGAAACGCACGTCGCCGTCTGCGCCGCGGACGAGGATCACCGAGAATTCGCAATCGAACTCGACAAAGCCTTCGTAGATGAGGTCCGGCCCCGGCAGAGTGATCGACGCGGCGTCGCTTGGCTGCATAATCCGCCACTGGCCTTTGCCGTCATAGCCATCGCGGCGCGTTTTTAGGATGCCGGGCGTGCCAATGTGGGAGATGGCTGCGGCAAGGTCGTCCGCCGTATCCACCGCTGCCCATGGCGCGGCGCGTCCACCCAGCGCTTCAACAAAGCGCTTTTCGCTGACGCGGTCTTGCGCCACTTCGAGCGCGCGGATCGGCGGGAACAGGCGCGCTTCGGCCGCAAGAGCGGCTAGCGGGGCGACGGGCACATTCTCAAATTCATACGTCACCACCGCGCAGGCCGCTGTGAACGCATCGAGCGCGGCGTGATCGTTCCATGCCGCGCAGGTAAACGCGGCGCAGACATCGGCGGCGATGGCATCGGGTTCGGGCGCATAGACATGGCAGCGATAGCCCAGGTTCGCCGCCGCCAGCGCGATCATCCGGCCAAGCTGGCCGCCACCCAGAATGCCGATGGTCTCGCCGGGAGGGGTCATGAGCGTGCAGAGTTCATTGCGGGCGCTCGGCCACCGAGGCAGTCTGCGCCGCGCGATAGGCGATCAAACGCTGCTCCAGCGCGGAATCGCTACCGGCCAAGATCGCGGCGGCGAGCAGCCCGGCGTTGATTGCGCCCGGTGTGCCTATCGCCAGCGTGCCTACAGGAATGCCGCCGGGCATCTGCGCCATCGACAGCAGGCTATCCATGCCCTTCAAAGCTTTAGATTCAACCGGCACACCCAGCACTGGCAAATGAGTCATCGCCGCGACCATGCCGGGCAAATGCGCCGCGCCGCCCGCGCCCGCAATCACCACCTTGAAGCCTTCGAGGTGCGCAGCCTTCGCAAAAGCGACCAGCCGATCGGGCGTGCGATGCGCCGAAACAATCCGGCAATCATGCGCAACGCCGAGCTTGTCCAAAACCTCAGATGCTTTTTGCATCGTTTCCCAATCAGACTGGCTGCCCATGATAATCGCTACTTTTGGGGCCATTTGCGCCGCTTCACTCATCTTATGCCCCCCTTAGCGCTCCGACAGATAATAGCGGTCCAGCGCGGCCAGATCATCATCCAGCTCATAAATGATCGGTTGGCCAGTCGGGATCTCAAGCTCGCTGATATCGTCATCCGAAATACCCGACAGGTGCTTAACCAGCGCGCGCAGCGAATTGCCGTGCGCGGAGACGATCACCGTCTCGCCAGCCCAGAGCGCGGGCGTAATCTTCTGCTCCCAGCAAGGCAGCACGCGCACGATAGTGTCCTTCAGGCTTTCCGCTGCTGGCACCGCGATCCCGGCATAGCGGGGATCGGAGGCCAGATCGAAGGCGCTGCCAGCCTCGAGCGGCGGCGGCGGAATGTCAAAGCTGCGGCGCCAGATTTTCACCTGATCTGCGCCGTGCTTGGTCACCGTCTCGGCCTTGTCCAGCCCGGTTAGCCCGCCATAGTGCCGCTCATTCAGCCGCCAATCTTTGTCTTCGGGCAGCCATAGCCGGCCCATCGCTTCGAGCGCCAGATGCAGCGTTTTGATCGCGCGCGTTTGCAGTGAGGTGAAAGCGAGCGTGGGCAGCACGCCCTTTTCCTTAAGCAGCGCGCCCGCCGCGGCCGCTTCGGCAGCACCCTTTTCGGTGACGTCCACGTCCCACCAGCCGGTAAAGCGGTTTTCAAGGTTCCACTGCGATTGGCCGTGGCGGATCAGGATCAAGCGGGGCATCGGCTTCCTGTTGCTGCTGAAAGAGGAAGGCGCGGACCTAGCGCTGCGAGGCCGATTTGGAAAGGGCCAGAGGCCAGCTTGCGCTCAGCTTTGCGAATCGCCTTCAACCTTATCAGGAACGCGATCAGCGGCATCGTTCAGCGCGCGTGATTGCGCTTTGCGCAGTTTAAGGTTGTCGCGCAGCCGGGCCGCGAGCCGTTCTTCGCGGGTGAAGGGTTTGGCCGGGGGCTTAAGTGGAGGGGGGGATTGGCCTTGTGTCATCGCTTAAACCTGTGCCCCTTGGCCCGCGCCCCGGCAAGCCCTGCTTGACAAAGAAACGCCCCGCCGCCAAAGCGCGCGCCTGTCTAGATCGCCGCGCGCCGGAGCTTTAGACACGCAGAAGTGCGGAAATGGTGTGCTGCTGTAGCTCAGTGGTAGAGCGCATCCTTGGTAAGGCTGAGGTCGGGAGTTCAATCCTCCCCAGCAGCACCATTTCCCTTTTGATCGAAGATCAGGCGCGCCATGCGCCCGAGGCATTGGACGACCAGCCCAATCCGGCATAAGCCGCATCGACCAGCGACTGCCCGCGCGCATTCAGTAGAATGCCTGGGCCCATCCGGTTCATAGTGTAGCCAAACCCGATTTCCGCCGCAGGATCGGCAAAACCAACGCTGCCGCCCATGCCAACATGACCAAACGCGGTTTCCCCAATCAGCAAGCTGTCTCCGCCGCCAGCCCGGTTATCCGTGCTGGCCATGAAGCCCATCGCAAAGCGCATCGGCTGCATCAGCGTG
>JBBRXQ010000004.1:0-27437 GCA_038238515.1 Sphingomonadales bacterium
CAGAGGTGGCCTGGCAAAACTGGACATGGTGATAAGTGGATTTTCTGCCTGACGGTGGCCACGGTGGCTGCAGGACAGGAGATCAGATGAGTAGACGACCCCGCCGGAACCATAGTCCGGCATTCAAGGCGAAGGTAGCATTGGCTGCCGTGAAAGGCGAGAAGACGCTGGCCGAACTGGCGCAGTTGTATGACGTTCATGCGAACCAGATCACGACTTGGCGCACGCAGTTGCTTGAGGGTGCCGCTGGTGTTTTCGGCGCGGACAGCGCCACCGAAGCGGCGGAACCTGCGATCGACGTGAAGACGTTGCACGCCAAGATCGGTGAGTTGACCCTCGTGAACGATTTTTTGGCCGGCGCGCTCGGGAAGGCCGGTCTGTTGCCGGGCGCAAAACGATGATCGACCGTTCGCACACGCTGCCGCTTGCGCGGCAGGCGCGGGAACTGGGGATCAGCCGGGGCAGCGTCTATTACTTGCCCAAGCCGGTGTCGCCAGCCGATCTGGCCATCATGCGGCGGATCGATGAGTTGCACCTTGAGTTCCCGTTTGCGGGCAGCCGGATGCTGCGCGACCTGCTCCGGCAGGAGGGCACCAAGATCGGCCGACTGCACGTCGCGACCTTGATGAAGCGGATGGCGGTCGAGTCGATCTACCGTCGCCCGAACACCTCGAAGCGCCGGCACCGGGGCACAAGATCTATCCCTATTTGCTGCGCAAGCTGCCGATCGTGCGGCCGAACCAAGTCTGGGCAACCGACATCAGCTACATCCCGATGGCGAAGGGCTTCGTCTATCTCGTGGCTATCGTCGACTGGTTCAGCCGCAAGGTCCTGTCCTGGCGGGTGTCGATCACGATGGATGCCGATTTTTGTGTCGAGGCTCTGGAAGAAGCCCTGGCGCGCTTCGGCAAACCGGAGATTTTCAATACGGACCAGGGTAGCCAGTTCACGAGTCTGGCTTTCACCGGTGTGCTGCTGCGCGAAAAGATCGCCATCAGCATGGATGGCCGGGGCGCTTGGCGCGATAACGTCATTGTCGAGCGGCTCTGGCGCTCGGTGAAATATGAGGAGGTCTATCTACGCGCCTATGGCGGGGTCAGCGAAGCCCGCGCATCGATCGGTCGGTACCTGAGTTTCTACAACGGCAAGAGGCCCCATTCGAGCCTGGCCGCCAAGACCCCAGATCAGGCATATTTTGACAACCTGCCCGCGAAGATGGCAGCATGAACATGGCCGCCGATATGGGGCGTCACTCCGGTCGGGCTACGCCCTCCCTGCATGACGCCCCATATCGGCAGTTCAACCAAGCAACCGGCAGACGATCCACTTATCCGTTGCCGATCCCTGTGCAGACAAACCGAGCCACCTCTATTCATTGCTTGATAGATCGCAGGCGCAATCCACGTGGAGCACACTAACAACCAGACTATCGAACAAAACAGAGCGATCATCATCGCAAGTGCTTTAATAGGATAATTCCAAAGATCAATCTGGAGGTTAGAACGTCCGAAATTGGGTCGTTGGCTGCCATTTGAGGATTGTGGAATCTACGTCCGCCTTGGCTCCGTGTAGTTTTAGAAGCAGTCCTTCCGCTCCCCACCCAACATCGGCCATGAGCAGGGCTGACCCACGATGCCGAAAGCAGCGTGACGGCTTTTGGCGGAACAAGACATTCAACCCGGCGGCTTGGAATGACCGCCTCTGGTCGAGGCTGTGTAGAAACGTGCTTACGCGAATGCGCCGGTCGGAAGTGCTAGTCTGGGTGAACCAGTGATTTTGGCGAAGACGTGGCTCGATGTCAGGTTCGGATCGCTGCGATGAGTGGCTGGATGCCCATGATCTGGATCATGCGCTTCATATTGTATGCCAGCACGCACAAACTCATCTCGGTTCTGACGTTTTTGAGCGTCTTGGTCAGAAAGTGGGTGCTGCCCATCCAGGATTTGAGCGTGCCAAAGACATGCTCGACAGTCCGGCGACGGATGCCCATGGCATTGGGCAGCAGGTCCAACCGCCGTTGCATGGCATCGATCACCGCTTCATGCTTCCATCGTTTGACGCGTTTCACTTTCTCAGTCGTGCAGCGTGGTCGCAGTGCGCAGCCGTGGCAGGCGCTCAGGTTCCGGTAATGGTCGATGTCGCCGTGATGATCGGAACGCGCGTTCGCCTTGGTCAGATATTCACCCGCCGGGCAGGTATATCGGTCGTGGTCAGCGTCGTACACGAAGTCGGCCTTGGTGAATAAACCGCGCTGGGCTTTGCCGGACGTGTCGGTTCTGGGCACGCAGGGCAAAATGCCAGTGCCTTCGCATTCCAACACCTGTTCGCCGTTCATATAGCCGCGATCCGCCAGGATGGTGATCTCGGGTGCGCCGGTGGCCGCTTGCGCTTGCCGACCCATCGGCGCGAGTTGCGCCCGGTCATTGCCCTGGTTGACCACCTCATGCGCGACGATGAGGTGGTGTTCAGCATCCACCGCTGCCTGCAGGTTGTAGCCGACAATTCCAGTGCCGCGACCACTGCTGTTCATGGACCTGGCATCCGGATCGGTTAGCGATACCTGATGATCGGGCGCAACCTCAACCTGTGCGGCCATGTCCTTCAGGAAGCGCATCTGGCCGCGCAAGCCTGCGATCTTTTCCCGGATCTGCTCAACCCGCGCCTGCGGAACGTCGCTGGCATCACGATCGGCACGATCGAGCGCAGCAAGGTAGCGCTCGATGCTGGCCTCGACCTGCTCGATCCGCTTGGTCGCCTTGTGTTGTGTATAGTTGCGATCCCGGTTGTTGACCGCTTTGAATTTGCTCCCGTCAATCGCGACGGTCGCCTGTCCAAACAAGCTTAGCTGTCGGCACAGCACCACAAACTGGCTGCAAACCGCCCGGATTGCGTCGCCATTGTCCCGCCTGAAGTTGGCGATCGTCTTGAAATCCGGGGCCAGCCGGCCGGTCAGCCACATCAGCTCGATATTGCGCTGCGCCTCACGCTCCAGTCGCCGGCTCGATTGGATCCTGTTCAGATAGCCGTAAAGGTAGATCTTGAGCATCGTTGAAGGATGATACGCGGGCCGCCCGGTGTGGGCAGGCGTCGCTCCGGCAAAGCCCAGCGCCGACAAATCCAGCTCGCCAATAAATGCCTCGACTACCCGAACCGGATTGTCCTCACAGACGTAATCATCAAGCGATGCTGGCAGCAAAAAATCCTGCCGGCGGTCTTGCTCTTCAACGAAACGGCCCATCTTAAAGCCTCCCGAAATCCGGGATAACTCTACCATGAAATGCCGTTTTTGCACAGCCTCGGTCGACTGCCGCCATCCCCTGCACCCCACCCCCATACCCAAAACAGGGCTGACGCACCGCCCTGCTTCGGCTAAGGCTCGCCGAATGATCGCCCAAGCATCCAGTCCACGCTGATGGACGCCGCCCAGCAGGTTCACGAGCAGTTTCTGGCCGCGCTGGAGGGCGGGAGCTTGCGTCGCCGCTCGAATATCGGGCTGGCAAAGGCGGGCCTTGCCCCGGCGCGCGCCGCCGCGATGCTGCGCAGCCAGATGCTCAGCCGCCAGCTTGATCGGCTGAGCCGCAAACTGCAGGCGCGCGGGGAGGGGTTTTATACCATTGGTTCCTCGGGGCACGAGGGCAATGCCGCGCTGGCGGAGGCGCTGCGGGTGGATGACATGGCGTTTTTGCATTACCGCGACGCCGCGTTTCAGATCCACCGCGCGGGCCGCGTGCCGGGCGAAACCCCGGCGTGGGACATGCTGCTTTCGTTTACCGCGAGCGCGGACGATCCGATCTCGGGCGGGCGGCACAAGGTGCTCGGCTCGAAGCGGCTTATGATCCCGCCGCAAACTTCGACCATCGCCAGCCATCTACCCAAGGCGGTGGGCACAGCGTTTTCCATCGGGATCGCGCGGCGGATGGGGTTTGAGGATACCGTGCTGGCGCGCGACGGCGTAGTGCTGTGCTCGTTCGGCGATGCTTCGGCCAACCATTCGACCGCGCTGGGTGCGATCAATACCGCCGCATGGGCCGCGTTTCAGGGCACGCCGATGCCGATCGTGTTCCTGTGCGAAGACAACGGCATCGGCATTTCCACGCGCACCCCGGTGGGCTGGATCGAGGCGAACTTTTCGGGCCGCGCGGGGCTGCACTATATCGCCTGCGATGGCTGCGACATGGCAGACGCATGGCGCGGTGCGAGCGAGGCGGTCGATTATGCGCGCCGCCTGCGCAAGCCGGTGTTCCTGCACATGAAAACGGTGCGGCTTTATGGCCATGCCGGCAATGATGTGCAGCTGGTTTATCTGAGCAAGGACCAGATCGCGGCGGATAATGCGCGCGATCCGCTGCTGGCCAGCGCGGCGCTGTTGATCGAGGAAGGCGTGATGACCGCCGCCGAGGTTCGCGCCGAATATGATGGCATCGAGGCGGCGCTGCTGCGGCAGGTGGAGCTGGCCATCGCGCGGCCCAAGCTGGCCGATGCGGCGGCGGTGATGGCGAGCATCGTGCCGCCAAAGCGAGAGGGCGTCGCGCGTCCGCTGGCCAATGCGCAGGCGCGCGCGGCGCTGTTTGCCGATGAGGCGGCGGCGATGGACAAGCCGCAGCATATGGCGCGGCTGCTCTCGTGGGCGCTGGCCGATGTGCTGCTGCAATATCCGAATGCGATTGTTTGCGGCGAGGATGTCGGCGCAAAGGGCGGCGTGTATAATTGCACCGCGCGGTTGCACCAGCGCTTTGGTTCGGCGCGCGTGATCAATACGCTGCTCGATGAACAAGCCATTTTGGGGCTGGCGATCGGCGCGGCGCATAATGGGCTGCTGCCGATCCCGGAGATTCAGTTCCTCGCTTATGTGCACAATGCCGAGGACCAAATTCGCGGCGAGGCGGCGACTTTGCCATTTTTCTCGAACGGACAGTTCACCAATCCGATGGTCTTGCGCATCGCCGGGTTGCCTTATCAAAAGGGCTTCGGCGGACATTTCCATAATGACAACAGCTTAGCGGTGTTCCGCGATATTCCCGGCATTGTGCTCGCGGTGCCCTGTTGCGGTGCTGATGCGGTGCTAATGCTGCGTGAAGCGGTGCGGTTGGCGCACGAGGAGCAACGGGTGGTGATTTTTGTCGAGCCGATTGCGCTCTACATGACCCGCGATCTGCACAGCGAGGGCGATCTGGGCTGGACGTCAGTTTACGAAGCTCCGGGCGCGGCGGAGATCCGGCTGGGCGAGGTGGGGGTGCGCGGCGCTGATAACAATAGCGGCACCGACCTTGCGATCGTGACCTATGGCAACGGGGTGTATCTCTCGCTTCAAGCACAGAAATTGCTTGCTGAACAAGGCGTTGCAGCGCGGGTGATCGATTTGCGCTGGATTGCGCCGCTGGCTGAAGAGGCTTTGCTGGCGGCGGCTGGGCCTTGCGCGCGGGTGCTGATCGTGGACGAATGCCGGATCACGGGTTCGCAGAGCGAGGCGCTGATGGCGCTGTTCGCCGAAGCCGCACCGGGCAAGCGGGCGGCGCGGATCGCCGCGGAGGATAGCTTCATTCCGCTGGGCCGGACGGCGACTTATACCTTGCCGAGCCGCGATATGATCGTGGCCAAGGCGCTGGAGATGGCGGGTGGCTAAGCACACAGTGGTCGTCGTCTGTCCAGGGCGGGGCACTTATAATGCGCCTGAGCTTGGCACCTTGGCGCGGCATCATGCTGGGCGGCCAGAAGCGCAGGCAGAGCTGGCCCGATTTGATGCGATGCGCGCGCAAAGCGGCGCTGAGACGCTGAGCGCGGTCGATGGCGAGGCGAAGTTTATCCCCGCGCTGCATTTGCGCGGCGATGTTGCGGCACCGCTGATTTACGCTGCTAGCTATCTCGATTTCCTCAGCCTTGATCAGGAGCGCTTTGAGGTGGTCGCGGTCACGGGCAATTCGATGGGGTGGTATACCGCGCTGGCCTGCGCGGGAGCGGTTTCGGGCGATCATGGCTTTGCCATTGCCAATGCGATGGGGGTAAACTCGCAAAAGCATGCGCCGGGCGGTCAGGCGGTTTTGGTGCTGGCCGATGAGAATTGGCGTGTCGATCTCGGATTGGCGCGCGCAGTGGACGCGGCCTGCGCGCGCGAGGGAGTGCTGCCATCGATCCGGCTGGGCGGGATGCTGGTGGTGGCGGGGCCTGAGGCCGCGCTGGATGCGCTGGAGACAGCGCTGAAGGAGTCCGGGCCGCCGCTGCCGCGCGCGCTGCTGCGGCTGGCGGGGCATGGGCCATTTCACACACCATTGATGCAGCCCAGCGCCAATGCGGCGCGGGCGGGGTTGCCGCCCGCGTGGTTTGCCGCGCCACAGGTGCCGCTGATCGATGGGCGCGGGGCGATCTGGCGGCGGTTTGAGACTGATCCGCGCGATCTGTGGGATTACACCTTTGGGCATCAGATAACGGCAGTGTATGATTTTACTGCCGCGATGACCGCGGCCTTGCGCGAATTCTCCCCTGATTACGTGGTTTTACTAGGGCCAGGCGAGACGCTGGGCGGCGCGATAGGCCAAGTGATGATCGGTGCGCGCTGGCTGGACATTTCCAGCAAGGCGGGGTTTTCTTTTCGGCAAGAAACGAACCCGTTTCTGCTTGCCATGGGCAGGCCATCGCAGCGGAGCATTGTTATCTCGTGAGCCAACCTTCGGTATTGTTCGTTTGCCTTGGCAATATTTGCCGCTCGCCTTTGGCCGAGGCCGCATTGCGCGCCGAAGCGGTGGCGGCGGGCGTTGCGATCACCATCGATTCGGCGGGAACTGGCAATTGGCATGCGGGCGATCCGCCCGATCCGCGCGCTCAGGCCGAGGCAAAGCGGAACGGCGTCGATATCTCGGCCTATCGCGCGCGGCAGGTGACCGAAAAGGATTTTCTGCATTTTGGGCAGATATTTGCGCTCGATCAGCAAAATATGCGCGATCTGGCGCGCATTGCCCCGCGCCGGCCCACGGCCAAGCTCAGCCTGCTGATGGATATGGTGCCGGGGCGTGAGGGGACGGCGGTGATTGATCCTTATCATGGCACCGAAGAGGATTTTGCGCAGACTTGGGATGATGTAAGCTTGGCCGCGAAAAGGCTGGTAGCGCGTATGGCGCGCTAACCAAACACGGGGACAGGACGATGGCTATCAAGACACGAATTACCGAGATGCTCGGGATCGAACATCCGATTGTGCAGGGCGGAATGCAGTCGGTCGGCTATGCCGAGCTGGCCAGCGCGGTTTCCAATGCTGGCGGCCTTGGTATCCTTACCGCGTTGACGCAGCCAAGCCCCGAAAAACTGCGCGAGGAAATCGAGCGTTGCGCGGCGATGACCGATAAGCCGTTTGGCGTGAACATCACCGTGTTTCCCACGATAAATTCGCCCGATTATAAGGCCTATGCGCAAGCCATTATCGATGGCGGGATCAAGATTGTCGAAACAGCAGGCACCCCGGCGGTGCGCGAGATTTGGGAACTGCTGCGCCCGCATGGCATTACCATCCTGCACAAATGCACCGCTGTGCGCCATGCGCTCTCGGCCGAGCGCGCCGGATGCGATGTGATCTCGATCGATGGTTTTGAGTGCGCCGGGCATCCGGGCGAGGACGATATTCCTGGCCTCGTGCTGATCCCGGCGGCGGCGGACAAAGTGAAGATTCCGATGCTGGCCTCGGGCGGGTTTGGCGATGGTCGCGGGCTGGTGGCGGCGTTAGCGCTGGGCGCAGAAGGCATCAACATGGGCACCCGGTTTTGCGCCACCAAGGAAGCGCCGATCCACGCCAATGTGAAGCAGGCCTATGTCGACAATGATGAACGCGGCAGCTTCCTGATCTTCCGCAGCTTCAAAAACACTGCGCGCGTTGGCCGAAGCCCGGTTTCTGAAGAGGTGGTGCGCCGCTTGAATGCGCCGGGCGCGCAGTTTTCCGATGTGCAGGAATTGGTTGCGGGCGCGGCGGGCAAGGAATTGCTGGAAACGGGCGACATGACCAAGGGCGTGTTTTGGGCGGGCATGGTGCAGGGCTTGATCCACGATGTGCCGACCTGCGCCGAATTGATCGGGCGGATCATGGCCGATGCGGAAGAGATCATGCGCGGGCGCCTGGCGGGGATGATGGCTTAATCCTCCCCGTCTGCGTATTGGGTATTACTCCGGCCTTTGCAGCTTATAGCGCAAAGTGGCGCGTCCGTTAGCGGGGACGGTTACTCTCCAGATATCGCGCCCATCCTTGCGCCTCAGCTTGGTGGATGGGGTGAGCAGCGGCGACCGTTCGTCCGCTAGAATGCGGACTTTGAGCAGAACTGGCTGGGCGCGCGCATTGCTCGCGGTGAGCGTTACCGCGCGGGTGCGGCCGCCTAAGTCCTTGTCGTCTACCGCCAGCGCCATTTGCGTCGTGGTGCCAATCCGCAGATCGAGATCTTCGCCTACAGCTTTATCAGGCACGCCGCCTTCGCCGATCAGCAGCGCGGTGTCTCCGTGCGGTTCGAACACGGTGATGGGGCCGCCGGGGAGCGGCAGGCCAAGGCCGTCTTCTTTGCGGTTTCTGGTGCGCAGCATGAGCGCAGCATCGCTTTGCACGGTGGAGTCATAAACATCGATCTGTACGAACGGCGTGACCTTAACATCGTGCTTTTGCGCCAGCATAACCTGCTTTTGCGCGTTGGCCGCAACCGTTGTGGGGATTGGCACGCGGTAAAGCTTGAGATCGCCAAGCCCTTCTTGCACCACGGTGACCGGCGCTTTCATGACGGCGGAGTTGCTGCGCATGGCCGTCATAGTGATCATGGCATCCGCCTCCATCATCATCGCGGCTGGCGCCGGGGGCGACGCGAGCGTTGGAACCAGCGTAGGCGGGCCAAGAAAACACCGGAAGGTAAGATCAGCCCCCGTCGGCTGCACCCGCCCATCGCTGCCTGCTTCGCGGTTCACCTTCCCTGCCACCAGCGCGGCTTCGGCATCGGGGTAGCTGGTGCTGTCGCTGCTCGCCAACGTGACCCATGCATTGAGATCGGCGCGGCGGCCATCGTCGTGCATCCGCAGCACATAGTTGGCCTGCCAATCAAAGCCCCATGCGAGGTAGGATAGCGAGATCGTGACTTTGGCGGGCGCGGGGGAATCTGTCTCTACAGACAGCGTGGGCTTGGCCGAAAGATCGGCGGGCAGATCAGGATAAGCGATGGATTCGGTGAGGCCAGCGCAATTGATCGCTTCAAACCCATCGGCGGTTTGCAGGATGGCCGAACCGTCGGGGCCGGAACGGATCACCGCGCGCTCAAGTCGCTCTTTGCCGCTTTTGGGATGCAGCCGCCGCAGCAGCACCTCGCGGCCAAAAGCGCGCGCATAAAGCGTGCGCGGCGAGAGCAGATCGGCGTCCATGTTTTTCTCGCGCACCCCGGCGGGCAGGCCCGAAATGATCGCGCTTTCGGGAAACAGGCCCGCCGCTACGCCTTCAAAGCGCACCATGGCGCGGCCTTGTGGGATGGAAATCGTGCGCTTTTCGGTGATGAGTGCATAGCCTTGCAGCCAGCCGAGATTCATCGCGTCGTTGGACGCGCGATCGGGCGCGCGGTATACGGTCACCGCCGTGCTATCGGGCGAGGACGAAACCACGACCGTTTGCGCCCATGCCGAGGACGCGATCAATCCGGATAGCAGCAGGAGGCGGCGCACGCCGGGCGTTCCGCTCAATACCGGGTGTCGAACTGGACGGTAAGCGTGGTCTCGCCATTGGCGGGCACGGGCACTTGCCAGATGCGCTCGTCGGCGGAGCGCTGCGTGCCCTTGATGCTTTCGCTCGGCACCCGGTTATCGCGCCACCATGTGTCAAGCCCGGCCTGCACCACTTCTACTGTCACCGGCACCGCCTTGGCGTTCGTGACTTTATACGTCATCGTTGTGCGCCAAAATTCCTTAGTCGTGTCGATGGTTACCTCGCGGGCGGGCGCGCCATCGACGCTGATCCGGTAACGCGCCGACCGTTCCCACTCATCGGTCTGGATGCGGTCCCGCTTTCGCACGGTGGGCTGCACCTTCACGTCAAATGCTTCGCCGGTTTTGAGCGCGAGGCTGGAACCCATGGGGGTGTGGCCGATGGCGTTTTCGCCGATAAACTGCGGCTGGCCGCGCGCATCGCGCATATAGACGCGCACTGTGCCCGCCGGGAGCGCATCACCGAGGCCGCCTTGGCGCGACGAGGAGAAGCGCAGCACGCTGTCTACGCTGGCGGCATCATCGCGGCTGCCCAGCCAATCGTTGCGAAAGAAATAGCCCTTGCTGGCGGGCGCGCCCGCGACATCAAGGAAGCTGACCTGCTTTTGCTGCGCATTGGCAACGGTTGTGCGGCCCGCGATGGGGTAGAGATAAAAGTCGCCGAGCGTCTCGCGGTTCGCGGTCTCGGTGCCGGGGTTATTGCCCGATGGGCCGCGCATCATCATCTGGCGCTGAGGCCGATAGCCATTGTTCTGGTTCTGTTGGCCCACTGCGCCCGCGACGAGCAGCACTTTGGCGTTGGGATAGGCGGTGCCGCTGGTGTTGTTCAGTGTGATCCAGCCCTGCACATCGATCTTGCCCGCCGCATCATCAAACAGCGCAACATAATCGGCCGACCAGCCAAAGCCACGCGATAGGTAGTTGAGCGTAACTGGCCGCGTGCCGCTGCTGTCGCTATCGAGCGTGACCGAGAGCGTGGGCCGCGCGCGCAGCCCGGCGGGCAGGCTGGGGAACACGACGCGCGCGCCATAACCGTTGAGCACTTCGATCCGGTCGCCAATGCGCACCACGGTGCCGCCGTTGTTCGCCAGAATGACAGCGCTCTCGCGCGTTTCTGCGCCAGTTGCAGGATTAGTTCGCACCAGCGTCACCGTTTGGCCCACGGCTTTGTCCATCAGCTTATCGGGCGTGAGCAGATCATAATCAAAGTTCTGCTCAACAATGCCCGCGCCGCCCGCCGAAAGCGTGACCGTCTCAGGCCGGATATTGGCCGAAACATCGGGAAATTCCTGGCGGCTGCGCCCCTTGGGCAGTGCCATCGTGCGCGTATCCTGCACCAGCGCCAGATCATTGTTATAAATCGTGATCGCTACTTCACCCTGCGCAGAAGTGGGAGGCGTTTGCGCAGTTAGCGTTGCAGGAATGAGCACGATGGCGGCGCAACTTAGCGCCTGTTTCATGGACTTGCGCATATCTTTGGTCTCTCCCGCACTCGATATTTGGCGCGCAAGCTAACCCGCGTCTGCCGTATAGACCATCACAATCCGAACCTGAACGCGCGCTGACGTTTACGCCGTCTCGTGCAGCACATTGCGCAGCACATGCGCGAACTCGGCGATTTGCTCTTCGTTGATGATCAGCGGCGGCGATAGCGCGATGATGTCTCCGGTCACGCGGATCAGCAGCCCGGCATCGTGCGCGCGGTGGAATGCTTCCATGCCGCGCGCGCCGACCACGCCGTCGCGCGGGGCCAGCTCGACCGCGCCGACCAGCCCGTAATTGCGGATGTCGGTCACATTGGGGCAATCGCGAAGCCCATGCAGCGCCTCTTCCCAGATCGGTGCCATCGCGGCGGCGCGGGCAAACAGGTCTTCGCGTTCATACAATGCGAGCGTGGCCAACCCGGCGGCGGCGGCGAGCGGGTGGCCCGAATAGGTGTAGCCGTGGAAAAATTCGATCCCGGCGGGCGAATTGTGGACGATGGTATCGTGCACATCGCGGCTGGCGGCCACCGCGCCCATCGGCACGGTGGCATTCGTAAGCCCCTTGGCCATGGTGATGATATCGGGGGTAACGCCAAAGGCCTCGGCGGCAGTGGCCGCGCCGATCCGGCCAAATCCGGTGATCACCTCATCAAAAATCAGCAAGATGCCATATTTCTTGGTGATCTCGCGCAAGTGCTGGAGATAGCCCATCGGCGGCACCAGCACGCCGGTCGATCCCGCCACAGGCTCAACAATTACTGCCGCAATAGTCTCTGCGCCGTGAAGCGAAACCAGATCTTCCAGCTCCTCGGCCAGCCCGCCATTGCTTGGTTGCAGCCCGCGCTGAAAACGCACCGCATCGCCGTGGGTATGCGCCAAATGGTCAACCCCCCACACCTGCGAGACAAAGCGTTTGCGATTGCCGCCAATGCCGCCCACCGAAAGCCCGCCAAAGTTTGTTCCGTGATAGCCGCGCTGCCGCCCGATCAGCCGGAAGCGCCCAGATTCGCCCTTGGCTTGATGATAGGCGAGCGCCATTTTCAGTGCGGTGTCCGCGCTTTCGGAGCCAGAATTGGTGAAGAAAATGCGGTCCATGCCCGGCGGCATGATCTTGGCCACCGCGCTCGCCAGCTTAAACGCCATGGGATGACCAAGCTGAAAAGTGGGGCCAAAATCGAGCACGCCCGCCGCCTCGCGGATTGCCTCGGTAATCGCCTCACGGCCATGCCCCGCATTCACGCACCATAGGCCCGAGGTGGCATCAAGCACCTGCCGCCCATCGTGGGTGGTGTAATGCATATCCTTGGCCGAGACGAATAGGCGAGGATTGGCCTTGAAATAGCGGTTGTTGGTAAACGGCATCCAGAAATGCGACATATCGAGATCGTCCGCCGGGCCTGAACCCATGATCGCGTGTTCGCCGGTTGTTTTTTCAATGGTCGCAAAGTCGGTAGCCATGGGTCTTAGTCCTTCAGGCCGCGCGCACGCGGGTGATCATCTCTTGATAAGCGCGGTATGGTTCTTCGCCCAGATACTGCGCATAAACGCATTTGGCCATCGCCTCTTGCGGGGGAAAAATTGCGGTGTTGGTGCGATAGGCCGGGTCCATTAGCGCCAGCGCGGCGGCATTGGGCGTGGGATAGGCGATGGTGCGCGCCACATCCGCGCCGCCCTCTGCGCTCAGCAGATAATTGATGAAGGCGTGCGCGGCATCGGCATTGGGCGCGCCGGTGGGGATGCACAGCTGATCTGATTGGATAATGCTGCCCTCCTTTGGCACCACAAAAGCCAGATCCTTGTCCTCTTTCATCACTTGCGCGATGTCGCCATTGTATTCGATCACCAGATCGCAATCGCCCGACAGCAGCAGATCTTGCCCGTTATCATCATGGAAAGTGGCCACATTGGGCTTTTGGCGGATCAGCAGATCCTGTACTTGCGCCACCACTTTGGGATCGAACGTATTGATATCGTGGCCCAGATACATCTCGGTCAGGCGGCACAGGTCTGCGGCATCGGACAATAGCGCGATGCGCCCCTTGTAACGATCCGAATCGAGCACCCATTTGTAGCTGTCTGGCACGCCATCGACTTTAGATTTGCGATATCCGATGCCCAGCACCAGCCATGTGTATGGCACCGAATACTTGCGGCCCGGATCATAAGGCGGGTCTTGAAACGCGGGGGCGATGTTTTTGAAATTGGGCAGCTTGGCATGATCGAGCGGCATCAGCATCCCGGCCTTGCCCATACGCTGGGTGAAATCGTTCGATGGCACCACCACATCATAGCCCGGATTACCCGCGCGCAGCTTGGCAAAAAGCTCGTCGTTATTGGAATAAAGGCTCATGTTCACGCGCACGCCGCTGGCCTTTTCAAAGCCTGAGAGCGTATTTTCGCCGACGTAAGTATCCCAGGTGTAGAAATTTAGCTGAGGCCCGGTTTCGCGCTTGCACCCGGCCAACCCCGAAAAGCTAATGCCGACAGCCGCTGCGCCCAGCCCAGCCAGAATTCCCCGCCGTGAATGATGAAGCTGCATTGAGCGATGATCCTTGCGCCCGAACGCGGGCATTGCATCCGGGCACGGTATGTGATCACAGTAGCGCCTGTAAAGTCCTTGTGCCGAGGGGAGATGCGCAGATGAGCGATAAATTAACTTTAGGCCCGCACGTAACTCGTCGCGATTTCGTTCAGGGAGCAGCGGCCGGATCGGCGGCGGCGGTTTCCGCGCTTGGCATTGCGGCATCAGCAAGCGCGGCGCTTCCCGCTCATCCTGCGGAACCAGCAGGCTATTACCCGCCGCTGCGCACGGGCCTGCGCGGATCGCACGCTGGATCGTTTGAGACCGGGCATGCCTTGCGCGATGGCGAGGCGGTAGGGCAGGCGCTAAGCGGGCCAGCGGCAGAAGATTATGATTTGGTCGTGGTTGGCGGCGGGATCAGCGGGCTTTCGGCGGCGATGTTTTACCGCGACAAAAATCCGAAGGCGCGCGTGCTGATCATCGAAAACCATGATGACGTGGGCGGTCATGCCAAGCGCAACGAATTTGATGTGCGCGGGCATAAGCTGCTGATGAACGGCGGCACATTGGCGATTGAAAGCCCCGAACCTTATAGCAAAGTCGCCGATGGCGTGCTGCGCCGCATCGGCATCGATGCGCCCGCGCTGATCGAGAAGTACGGCGAGAGTTCGGGGGCGGCGTTGAAGCAGGCGAAGCTTTCGGGCGGGGTGTTTTTGCCCCGCGAGATATTTGGCCGCGACGCGCTGGTGCGGCTTTCGTCGGATGTGCCGCTGGCGAAAAGCCTTGCCGGATCGCCGCTATCGGCTGCGGCACAAGCGCAGATCGTGGCGCGCGATACCGGCGCGAGCGATCCATTGGGCGCGATGCCGATGGCCGAACGCAAGGATTTCCTCAGCCGCATCAGCTACCGCGATTTCATGATGAAGCACGGCGGAATGGGCGAAGAAGCGGTGCGCTGGTATCAAAACCGACCGCAAGGCTGGTGGTGCGCGGGGGCCGATGCAATCTCTGCGCTCGATGCGTGGGGCGCTGGCCTCGAAGGTTTCGAGGGGGTGAAGCTGGACAAAGGCGGCACCATGCGAATGGGCTACACACCTCGCGGTTATGCGCAAACCGGCGGCTCATACGAGCTGCATTTCCCCGATGGCAACGCCACAATCGCCCGGCTGCTCGTCGCCAAATTGGTGCCCGGCTTTATGAAGGCGGGGGTCACGGCCGAGCAATCAATGCTCGCGCCGTGCAATTATGCCGCGCTCGACCGCGCCGATCAGCCGGTGCGCATCCGCCTGTCGAGCATGGTGGTGCGCGTCGCTCAGCGCGCCGCCGCCGGGGCCGATGTGGTTTATTCAAGCGGCGGCAAAGTGCACAAAGTCGCCGCGCGGCATGTGGTGATGGCCTGCTGGAACATGATCATCCCTTATTTGATCCCCGAATTGCCAGAACCGCAAAAGGCGGGCTTGCACGAACTGGTCAAAGAACCGCTGTGCTATATCAGCGTGGCGCTTGATAACTGGCGCGCTTTTGACAAAGCCGGGGTGGGCAGCGCGCATTGCCCGGGCGGCTGGTACACCAGCTTCGGGCTAGACCGCACCATGGAGATTGGCGGCTACACCGGGCCAAAAAGCCGCGACGATCCCATCGTGCTGCGGCTCGGCTCGTTTCCCTGCGCGCCCGGCTTGTCCGAACACGACCAAAGCCGCGCAGGCCGCGCGATGCTGCTCGAAACACCGTTTGCCACCTATGAAAGCAACGTGGTCGATCTGCTCACCCGCGCCTATGGCCCCCACGGCTTCGACGCACACAAAGACATCGCCGCAATCACCGCCAACCGCTGGCCGCACGGCTATTCCGCTGAATACAACTCGCTATGGGACGCCAAACGCGACGACGAACCCGATGCCCCGCACCTGATCGGCCGCGCAAAGTTTGGCGCGATCACGATTGCCAACGCGGATTCGGGGAGGGCGGCATACACCAGCAGCGCGATCGATCAGGCTTGGCGCGCAGTGGGTGAGTTGTTGGGTTGAGGGGAAGTGAGGTTTTGGTGCTTGTTTAAGAGGGTGTCGGCAGGGTCCTTATGAAATGTCCAAACGCGACCGCTCGGATTTTTGAAGCCATGGGTTTTTTTGGCAGGAGCGCATGAACCGACCATTGGAAATCCGGTAAAGAGCGCTGTCCGTGGATTAGCTTCATGATAAACTTGATTTATCATATACTGCTCTGCTTGATTCTTTCGCCTTTTATATTAGCTGCAGATTTTGGGTTATTTGTTCAAACCCAATCCTGGATTGGCTTTGCTACACGTGAACAAGATTATCCGCAGAAAGAATATAAGATTAAAAATAAATACAGAATAGGTTTAATATTTTTTACATCTATCGCCGTATCAATAATTTTTCATTGCAACGTAAATAATATTATTCTTGTCATGGCGGTAATACCACCGTTAGCTCTGACGTTTTTCACTATGTTTGACTCTATTTTCCCCTACAAAGATTGCTAGATTTTCATTTTTTTCGAGTCACTGCGATTAAACTAAAGTTTTTTTGATCATGCAACAAATTACCGCCAGATTCACTTCGCGCGAAGCAAAGTCCTCGCGTGCCGAAGCGCAATTTTGGCCTCGTTGCTCCCCTCTCCTGAAAGGGAGGGGCACTCCGGGTGCTATCAACGTGTTTGGAAATGAGGCCGAGCTCTCTCAGCCCCTCCGTGCCGGGTTGGCGAGTTAAAACGCAGTACCCCCCTAAAATCCCAGTTTGTCCCAATCGCGCATCAGATCGCGGCAATCGCCGATGTCGGCGGCGATGGCTTCGCGCAGGGCGGGGCCATCGGCGCGGGCAATGGCTTTGCTCGCGGCCTTGTGCTGATCGGCCATGCTGGCTGTGCCATAGCGGCCATATACCACGCGCATGAACGGGCCGAATTGCATCCACAGCCCTTCGATCATCCGGCCCGCCAGCGGCATCGGCGCGGCGGCATAGATCAGCGAGTGGAAACGGAAGTTTGATTCCATATAGGCGTTCACATCGCCGCTTTGCAGCGCCTCGTCGTTGGCCTCGTCCGCCGCGCGGATTTGGCGCA
The DNA here is from genome assembly GCA_038238515.1 of Sphingomonadales bacterium. Lineage (GTDB taxonomy): Bacteria > Pseudomonadota > Alphaproteobacteria > Sphingomonadales > Sphingomonadaceae > Novosphingobium. Next base: position 16,792 of record JBBRXQ010000004.1, read on the forward strand.
GCCGCGCGGCATCGATAAAGGGCAGCGCCTCTTGCGCCGCCATCGGTTCGAGCAGCGTGCGCAGCCGCATGATTTCGGCGAAGCGTTGCTCAGTCATCCGGGGCACCATCACCGCGCGTTTTGAGCGGATTTCCACCGCGCCCTCCGCCGCGATCCGGCTGAGCGCATCGCGCACCGGCATCTGGCTTACGCCCAGCTCCAGCGCCAAGCCGCGCGTGGAAATGCCCACACCGGGCATGATTTTGCCTGTGATCAGGCGAAAGCGCAGCTCGTTATAGACCTGCTCGCGCAAGGAGGCTGCGCCGTTTTCAGCCTCATTCAAATGTTTGACATCATCCACCGCTACGCCCCTACAACAAGCGAAGCCCCGATCAATGCCTTTGCGAAGTGCCTCGTTTGAATTGACACCAGGCAAGCAATTGCTCTATCTGTGATCGCAGATTTACAACTTAGAAAGCATGCCATGGCCACCGTCCGCAATTACGATATCCCCGCGTTGCGCAAGCTTGATGTGGCGCATCATTTGCCAGCGCAATCGAGCTATGGCTTGCAGGTGGAATTGGGCGGCAGCCGGATTATTACCCATGCCGAAGGCTCGACTATCTATGACGGCGATGGCCATGCGATCCTTGATGGCATGGCGGGGCTGTGGTGCGTCAACATCGGCTATGGCCGCAAGGAATTGGCGCAAGTGGCGGCACGGCAGATGGAAGAGCTGCCGTTTTACAACACGTTTTTCCGCACCGCGACCGTCCCGCCGATTGAGCTGGCGACCAAGCTGGCCAGCCTGCTTGGCGGCAATCTACAGCATGTTTTTTTCAACAACTCGGGCTCTGAATCAAACGACACGGTGTTTCGCCTGGTGCGCACATATTGGACGATGAAGGGCGAGCCAAATCGCAGCATTTTTATCAGCCGCCACAATGCCTATCACGGCTCGACCGTCGCCTCGGCCAGCCTTGGCGGGATGACTTATATGCATGTGCAAGGCGGGATGCCGATCCCGGGGGTTGAGCATGTGATGCAGCCATATTGGTTTGGCGAAGGCTTTGGCGAAGATCCCGAGGCGTTTAGCGCGCGCGCGGCGCAGGAAATTGAGGATCGCATTTTGGCTGTTGGGCCTGAAAACGTCGCGGCGTTTATCGGCGAGCCGGTGCAAGGCGCGGGCGGGGTGATCATCCCGCCGCCGGGCTATTGGCCGCGCGTGGAGGCGATCTGCCGCAAATATGGCATCCTGCTGGTGGCGGATGAGGTGATCTGCGGGTTTGGTCGGCTGGGCGAATGGTTCGGCTTTCAGCATTATGGCTTCCGGCCCGATATCGTGTCGATGGCGAAGGGATTGTCTTCGGGCTACCTGCCGATCTCGGCCACCGGCGTATCGACCGAAATCGTCGAAGTTTTGCGCGCCTCGGGCGAGGATTTCGTCCATGGATACACGTATTCGGGCCACCCGGTCTCAGCCGCAGTGGCGCTGCGCAATATCCAGATCATTGAGGAAGAACATCTGGTTGACCGCACCCGTGAGGATACCGGGCCTTACCTGGCGGCGGCGCTGCAAAGCCTTGCGGATCATCCGCTGGTGGGCGAAGTGCGCTCATTGGGCCTGATCGGCGCAGTCGAAATCGTGGCGGAAAAGGGCACCAACCGCAGGCATGGCCAGATCGATGGGAAGGGCGGCGGACAAGCCGGCCCCATCGTGCGCGATCACTGCATCGCAAGCGGCCTGATGGTCCGCGCGATCCGCGATTCCATTGTCATGAGCCCGCCGCTGGTGATCACGCATGCTGAGATTGACCGGCTGGTGGCGGTCATCGGCGCGGCGCTGGATGCCTCGGCGGAGCAATTGGCGGCGCTGTGAAAACTGGCTGACCTTCCCCCCCCCCGGCGGGGAGGGGGCTTTCAGATCAGCCCCAAATACGTATCGTATTCAAACTGGTCGATGTGGCTCAGAAACGCGGCGCGGTCTTGCTCTTTGCAGGCGACCATGATGTCGCGGAACTGCGCGCCGAAAATGCGTGCGGCCATGTCTGATCCCGCAAAGGCGGCCAACGCTGCGCCCCATTCCACAGGCAAGGCGCGGCCCTGGCCGGGGTTCTTGGGGTCTTGCGGCGGGGGCGGCATGATTGCGGCCTCGATCCCCTCAAGCATCGCGCCGAGCATCGCCGTTAGCGCGACGTAGGAATTGACGTCCGCGCCCGAAATGCGGTGCTCGATGCGCACAGTCTTGGCATCACCGGGTATCACGCGGACGGCGGCCGAGCGATCATCGATGCCCCAGCTAGCGGATAACGGCGCGTGCGCATCTGGGCGGAAACGGCGGAATGAATTGAAATTAGGCGCAAACGCCAGCATCGTTTCGGGCATCGCCGAGAGCAGCCCCTCCACTGCGTGGTAAAGCATATCGCTCGCACCGCCGCCTGCTTTGGCAAAAATCGGCGCGCCATTGGCATCGAGCAAGCTGGCGTGGATATGCATCCCGCTGCCCGAGCAATCGCCATAAGGCTTGGCCATAAATGTCGCGCCAAGCCCGTGCTGCGCGGCCACTGCGCGCACAATGCGGCGCAGCAAAAGCACATCATCGGCGGCCGCAAGCGCATCGGCGCGGTGCAGCAAATTCAGCTCATATTGGCCGGGCCCCGCCTCGCTGATCATGCCATCTGCCGGGATGCCAATCGCATGCGCGGCGGCAAAGATCGCATCAAACAAATCGGCATGCGCCGCCAGCACGCCAGTCGAGTAAGTATCATTGCGCCGCGCATTGCCATCGGGCGGCACAGGCACGCCATTTTCCAGCCGGTACAGATAAAATTCCAGCTCCATCGCTACCACTGGTGTCAGCCCCTTGGCAGCGTAGCGCGCCAGCACCCGCTCCAGCGCGCCGCGCGGATCGGAAACGACCGGCTGGCCATCCGGCCCGCGCATTTGCAGGAAGCACTGGCCCACGCCGTCGCCCGGCTTAGCAGGCACCCACGGCATCGCGGCAAACCGCCCGGCCACCGGATAGCAAAGCGCGTCAGGATCGCCGGTGCCAAACGCCAGCCCTGCGCCCGCCACATCGCATCCCCACGAATCCAGCGCAAACACCGAGATCGGGATCGGCAAACCCTTGGCATCGACCGCGCCCGCCTTGCCGCGCTCCAGCCACTTGCCCTTGGCCGATCCCGCTAGATCGAACACAAACGCCTCAACCCGCGAAATCTGCGGATTGGCCTCGAGCCATGCGGAAAGACTAGCCTGATCATCATTTGCCATGCGCGTTGACATATGGGAGCCCTCCCGCGCTGTCTAGACTGGCACCTTTTTTGCGCCAGCCGTTGCACCTTGCGCGGCGGACGGTATGGTTCAACGACCACAGTTTGAGGGCTAGCAATGGTGATGGGAAAGCAATGAGCGGACAAGAATGAGCGGGTCGTGGCGGCAAGAGAAAGCCGCGTTCCTGATGGTGTTTACAGCGCCCGCGCTTTGGATCGTGCTGTTCTTCGTCGTGCCGCTCAGCGTGATCTGGGCCTATAGCTTTGGCCGCACGCTGGGCCTCACCGAAGTGGTGATCACCGGCACGCTGGACAATTATCAGCGGGTGGCCGATCCGGTGTACCTGCTGATCTTCGGAAAATCGCTGGTGTTTGCGGGCGTTACCACCGCGCTGTGCTTGGTTATCGGCTTTCCGTATGCGCTGATGATGACCTTCGCTTCCAATCGCGGCAAAGTACTGCTGCTGCTGGCGATCATGCTGCCGTTCTGGACCAACCTGCTGGTCCGCACGTATGCGCTGATGGCGATTTTGCGCACCGAGGGCTGGATCAACGAATTCGTCGGCCTGTTTGGCATCGGCCCGTTTGAGATGCTCCACACCAATTTCGCGGTGATCGTGGGCCTCGTTTATGTCCATCTGCCGTTTATCGTGCTGCCGCTGTATTCCACGCTTGATCGGCTCGATCGCTCGCTGCTTGAGGCCAGCCTTGATCTGGGCGCGGGGCACTTGCGCACGATCTTTCAAGTGGTGGTGCCGATTGTGCGGCCCGGCATATATTCGGCGGTGATGCTGTGCTTCATCCCCGCGCTGGGATCGTACCTCACGCCCGATCTGCTCGGCGGGCCAGATAGCCAGATGATCGCCAGCGTGATTGAGCGCCAGTTTAAGCGCGCGAACGATTGGCCATTTGGCGCGGCGCTGTCGTTCATGCTGATGTACCTCACGCTCGCCGCGCTGCTGGTGCGGGCATGGCAGGAACGGCGCAAACCAGCCGCGGAGAATGCAGCATGAGCGCTAAACAATCCCGGCCCGGACCGCTCGAATATGCCCGCCGCTGGCCGATGCGGCTGTGGGTCGCGGCCGTGCTGTTGTTCCTCTATCTGCCGCTGGCAAACCTCATCCTATTCAGCTTTAACGAGAGCCGCCGCACTATCCGGTGGGAGGGGTTCACCCTCGATTGGTATGGCAAAATGCTCACCGATGCGCCGCTGATCGATGCCTTCATCAATTCGCTCACCATCGCGGCGATCTCCACCGTGTTCAGTGTGATCCTTGGCGCGATGTCGGCAATCGCGCTGTGGCGCTTTCGCTTTCCGGGCAAGGGGCTGTTTGACGGCGCGATCACCCTGCCGATTGTGGTGCCCGAAATCTGCATGGGTGTGGCGATGCTGGTGTTTTTTGGCACAGTGATGCCATGGCCGCGCGATCTGGTCTGGCCGCTCGATCTGGGCGCCATTATCATCGCGCATATCACCTTCAGCTTTCCCTTCGTCACGGTGGTCGTGCGCGCGCGGCTCGCCTCGTTTAACCGCGAGATGGAGGAGGCGGCGCGCGATCTGGGCGCGGGCGAATTGCGCGCGCTGTTTGATGTGCTGGTGCCGCATATCGCCCCCGCGCTGATCGCGGGCGGGCTGCTGGCATTCACGCTCAGCCTTGATGATTTCGTGATCACGTTCTTCACCGCCGGGCCAAACACGGTCACCTTCCCGGTGAAAATCTATTCGATGGTGCGCTTTTCGGTCACGCCAGAGGTGAACGCCGCCTCCACCGTGCTGATGGCGATCACCGTACTGCTTACCGTGATCGGCATGCGGATGCAGGGCAGCGACATTACCAAAATTCAGGGAGGCCACTGAGCCATGGCACATGGGCCGCTGATCCGATTTGAGCATGTTACCAAGCGTTTTGGCAATTTCATCGCGGTGGACGACGTGTCGCTCGATATCGAGGAGGGCGAGTTTTTCACACTGCTCGGCCCTTCGGGCTGCGGCAAAACCACGCTGCTGCGCATGCTCGCGGGCCTCGAAATGCCCAGCGAAGGCCGCGTGTGGATTGACGGCGCGGACATGACCACCGCCCCGCCAAACAAGCGCCCGGTCAACATGGTGTTCCAATCCTACGCCGTGTTCCCGCATCTAAACGTGGCAGACAACGTCGCCTATGGCCTAAAAATCGACCGCGTGAACAAGGCGGAGCGCGAAGAGCGCGTGGCCGAGGCGCTGCGGCTGGTAAAGCTGGAGGAATTTGCGCACCGCAAGCCCGATCAGCTTTCGGGCGGCCAGCGCCAGCGCGTCGCGCTAGCCCGCGCGCTGGTAAAGCGCCCGCGAGTGCTCTTGCTCGATGAGCCGCTCTCCGCGCTTGATGCCAAATTGCGTGAGGCGATGCGCGGCGAACTTGCGTCGATCCAAGACAAAGTGGGCGTCACTTTCGTAATGGTCACGCACGATCAGGATGAGGCGCTGGCGATGGCCAGCCGCTGCGCGCTGATGAACCGGGGCACATTGCAACAAGTGGCCACCCCTGGCGATCTCTACGAATTCCCCGCCAACCGCTTCGTCGCCGACTTTATCGGCACGATCAACATGGTCGAAGGCCACCTCAGCTTGGACGAACCCGACCAAGCCGCGGTGATCAGCGAGGCGCTAGACGTGCCGGTATGGGTGAACCACGGCGTAACCGGCGCACGCGGCGGCCCCGTGTGGGCCGGCATCCGCCCCGAAAAAATAGCCATGACCGCGCTGGTGCATCCGCGCCCCGCTGGCCCCCCCGAAATGCCCGGCGCCAACGTAACCCAAGGCGTCATCGTGCGCTCAGCCTACTTAGGTAGCCAAACCCTATACGACGTGGAAATCGCGACCGGCACCGTGATGAAAGTATCAGAGGCCAACAGAGAACGCGACGCCAGCCCCGGCCTCGCAGCGGGCGCGGGCGTGTGGCTTTCGTGGGACCCTAGCGCGCCGGTAGTGTTGGTGGGGTGAATTTGCAGGTTGGCGGAGTTTACGACAGGGCGGTCTGCAGTATTCGGCAACTGCGCTGCTTTTTACCCGCATTCATCGCTTGCGATACTGGCATTGGAGTGTTCAAGCGCTGCGAAGAGGGCGAAGGTTTTGCTTGCGCCGATCGCGGCACTTGGGCCTACTTTTGCGATCGGGTGGCGGTTCAACGCATCGACAAAGCTCGACCAGGCAGCATCGGTTTCGTCGCCAAAGCCGCTGAAGAAGCGTCCACCGGTTGACGCCGTTACGCCGAGGCGTTGCTTGATGGCGCGGTTGATGAACTCGCCGCCGAGCATCGAGCCTTCGATAACATAGAGGCAGCCTAGTCCTTCCGCGTTGTCTGTAAGGATGAGCGGTGGGGGTGGCGCAATTTCGGCAAGACTGAGATTATAGTATGCCAAATCGGCGCGAAGCCATTCGAGCCGCAGGCGTGAGCGATCCAGATCGACCTCAACCCCGGCCCAATCGAGCGCATGAAGCGCGCTTCCCGATGCCTGGTGGAGTCGATAAAGGCTAATCAAAGCAGCGCGATAACCGCCTAATGTCGCGATGCGCCGCTTAAGATCGAACGCCTTCTCGGTCTGAGCATGATGCGACCGTGTGGCTTCTTTCAAATAAATTTGCAGAGACTGATTAGGCACTTAGGGCAACGCTGGTTACGGGCATAGATAAGCCATCTAGCGCAAGCAATAAAATAATGCATCACAATTGAATGATTTGTTTTGATAAACTAATCTGGCGCTCGCGTTTAGATTTTGTGCCTCACGATATTTTCTCGCCAGCGCACCTATAAATTTCCCCGATTGGATATCATTATGATTGAGAGCTTGATGGGCGCACCGGATCTGACGATTTGTGACCGAGAGCCAATCACTTTTTTTGATCGTATTCAAAGCTTTGGATTTCTCGTTGCGTTGTCAAACGACTGGACCATCGTTCGCGCATCGGCAAACTTGAAAGAGTTTCTGGAAATTGAGGCGGCGGATGCGCTGGGCGCAAAACTAGATACGATCATCAGCCCTGCCGCTGTGAACGATATCCGTAATCGCATGGCGATGCTTTATTCCACCGGCAGCGAGCGCTTGTTCGATGTCAATCTGATGGCGAAATCAACGCTGTTTGATATCAATCTTCACTTCGTTGGCGAATTGCTTGTGCTCGAGGGTGAGCTTTCGCTCGCTGAAGATAAAATTGAGGCGGCATCGATGGTGCGGGCGATGATGGCGCGGCTTTCAAGCGCAGCCAACCTCAGTGCTTTTCACCGCGACGCAGCTCGCCAGGTACGGGCCATCACAGGGTTTGACCGGGTTATGATTTACCGGTTCGATACGACCGGTGCGGGCGAGGTTATTGCTGAATCGACCTGGTCTGGAGTGGAGGGGTTTCTTGGCCTGCATTATCCGGCATCGGACATCCCGCAGCAAGCGCGCGCGCTCTATCTGCGCAATCCGTTTCGGATTATTGCCGATGTTGCGGCGATATCGGTGCCCCTGCTGCCCAAGGCGCGGGCCAGCGTGAAACCTTTGGACATGTCATCCGCGATCACGCGCGCAGTTGCGCCAGTGCACATCGAATACCTTACGAACATGGGCGTAAGTGCGTCGATGTCGCTCTCGATCATTGTCGCTGGCGAACTTTGGGGGCTGATTGCCTGCCATCATTATGCGCCGCGCCTGCCAAGCTTTGTTGCCCGCACCGCAGCTGAATTATTTGGTTCGATGTACTCGATGATGCTGGAAAGTCGTGTCCGTCAAGACGAGATCGTGGAGGAACAGCGTGCGCGCGAACTTGCTGACCGGCTGATTACGGCCATCGCTGGCAATGAGGCGCTTCTGGCTGATCCGCAATGGCTGCAAGACATGACCCGTGACATGATCGACAGCGATGGCGTCGCGATCTACCGGCTGGGCGAGGTTTTCAGCAACGGCATGGTGCCGCCGGATGCCGATGTTGTTGCGCTCGCTCAACAGCTGAACACGGCTTCGCCGAGCAAGGTTTTTGTGTCCGATCATCTTGTGGAAACTTATCCGCTAGCTGAGAAATTTGCCTCGCGCGCGGCGGGGATGCTTTCTATTCCGATCTCGCGCATGCCGCGCGATTATATCCTGCTGTTCAGGCGGGAGCGCTTGGAAGCAATCAATTGGGGCGGTGATCCGTCAAAGCTTCTTGAGCAGACGATTGATGGGGTGAGGGTATCGCCGCGCAAGAGCTTTGCCGCCTTCGCCGACATCGTACGCTAACGCGGCGAACCGTTCACCGCGCGCGATCGCCGCATTGGCGAGGCTGTGCGTCAGGCGATGATTGAAGTGATCCTGCGGCTGACAGAAGTGAACGTTGACGATCGGCGCCGCGCAACCGAGCGGCAAGAGTTGCTGATTGCCGAGCTTAATCACCGCGTGCGGAATGTACTTGCGCTGATCCGCGGGCTTGTGAGTCAAACCGGTGGCGGTGCGAGCGATGTGGCGAGCTACGTTGCATCGCTGAATGGCCGGGTCCAAGCGCTGGCGCGCGCGCACGATCAGGCCACCAGCCAGAATTGGGGGCCCAGCGAGATTGCATCGCTTTTCGACAACGAGATTGCTGCGCTCGGCAAGGCGGCGCAGTTCATCAAGGTCGAAGGTCATCCTGTGTTGTTGCAGCCCCAGGCTATTTCGACGCTGGCGCTGGTTGTTCATGAGTTGGTGACCAACTCGTTGAAGCACGGCGCGCTATCGAGCGGCGGCAAAGTTGCAGTCACTGTGGAATCAATCGCGGGCAAGGGCGTGAATGTGCGCTGGCGCGAGCGCGGAGGGCCTGCGGTTCAGGCGCCAACCCGGCGAGGTTTCGGCTCGGTAGTCATCGAGCGAACCGTTCCCTTTGATCTTGAAGGCACTGCCGAGGTGCGATATTTATTGGCTGGCTTTGAAGCAGATTTTTTCATTCCAGAGCGGCATGTCGTAAATCTTGAAAGTATCTCGAATTTATTGAACAAAAAAGATGCCGCTGATTCGGTTGAACCCGGGAATATTGTCCTGAGCGAAAGTGAAAAGCCGCTCAATGGGCTCAACGTTTTATTGCTAGAAGATAACATGATTATCGCGATGGAGGCCGAATATTTTCTCACAGAGCTTGGAGCGAAATTGGTTGTTACCACTGCGACGGTGGATGCGGCAGAGGCTGCTACCAGCAAGCAGCAGTTTGACTTTGCGATGCTTGATATCAATGTCGGTGCGCGCACCAGCTTCGATTTTGCTGTCGAGCTGAAGCTAGGGGGAGTGCCGTTTGTGTTCGCTTCTGGTTATGGCGACCGTGTACCGCTCGACGGTGCGATCAGTTCGGCGATAGTGGTTCAGAAACCTTACGATCTCTCTCATCTGGCCGCAGCAGTAGCAAAGACGCTTTTGATCGCGCAATCTGATGCCTGATCTTGGTTCAGTTTTTGCAGATTAACGGTTCTTGCTTGGCGCATTGTTGGCACTGCGTCAAAGCTTGAGCAACGCATTGGCCTTCAAGTATTTCTAGTAGGTGCAGACGGCGGAACAAAATCGGCGATCACTTGCGTCAGATAACCCTAACCTCCCAGCAAGCTTTTCGTAAACAATCGCTTTATCAGCCAGGCTTCGAGCACGCGACCGATGATATAAAGTGCGGCGAAGATGCCGGCGAAGACGAAGGCGGCGGTGGGGGAGTGTTTGTCTTTCTCCTTGTCCTTATCTTTGCCATCTTTTTTGGGCTTTTCAGGCTCGGGCGTGCCTAGAAATTTGTCGATCGAATTTATCGGCATGTCTGCCTTTTTCTTCTCAGCTTTTCTCTTCGCTTCAGCGTCTTTATCAGCTTTTTTTCCAGCTTCGGTGGTCTGTTTTTCCATTTTGCCGAGAGTTATGTTGAGCTGTGCGAAGGCCAAAAACAGCAGCGGCGCCAAAAAGCAAAACAACAGCGCCCGGCTGCTCATATTGTAGCGCAGCACTGAGCCGCCCGCGAAGGGCTCAATCCGCAAGACGCCGCCGTCGAAGATCGACATCTTATCCTGCGCTGCCTGATCCTTTTTGCGGAAGGTTATCGTTTCGTTGGCGCGCTCGTGCGTGGTACCTGATTTGTGGAACAGGGGCGTGAGCCGATCAAATGCCCGATCGCTTGAGAGTTCGGGAGCGAGCGGAAGGCTGCCCCTAATATGCCAGATCCAGTCGATAAGGCGCAGGTTCAAGGGAGTTTCCTTCAGGGAGCGGATGTAGATACCGCCCTGGAGCTGACGCATGGCTGGTGTGAATGTTTGCGGGCCGCGCGGTTTGGAACGCTCGGCCCGCTAGATTATTCGGCTGGTACTGCTAACCTCTGGCCAAAACGCTCTTTGCCAAACCGCTCCCTCAGTGTCTTCCAACCCTCGGTGAACGGGTAGGTCATTTGTTCAGTAATTGACA